>NZ_JBXWPD010000004.1:0-276848 GCF_059611225.1 Ruegeria sp. CDSA246
CAAACATTGGCTCGATTGCGCCCGTGTTTGCCCAGTTCGACATTGTTGATATGCGGCGCACCGGGCTTCTTAAAGATTGCGACCAGCTCGTGTTTGGAACGATAAAGGCTGCCCATCCCTCCGTTGGTCTTATTCCAGACGCAAAGATTGATGAGATCCAAGCCGCCTGCCTTGCCGGCCGCAATCAGTTCTTCAATGTGACGCCAGTCCATGCAGATCATCGCAATGCTTCCGTCCGGCAAGCAGTCAAACAGCCGGGTGACCACGCCTGAAAGAAAGACGCGGAACTCACTGTTAGACATTTCACCCGACGCCATGGCGAACTCGCGATGTTCGCCACTGATGCCACAGCGGACATGCCCATTGACCGGTACGTTGTATGGAGGATCGGTGAAGACCATCTGCGGGCTCTCGCCCTTCAGCAAAGTGTCGTAGCTCTGGGCTTGCAGGGCATCCCCGCAGAAGATGCGATGATCTCCAAGAACCCAAAGATCGCCCGGCTGAGTGATTACGGGTGCCGCAGGGTCCGGGGCCTCTACAGTCTCCGCTTCCGTCTCCGTGGCCTCGCCCGCGCCGTCGATGATGATGTCGATCTCCGGCGTCTCAAACCCAGTGATATCGAGGCTGAAGTCCAGTTCACCATCAAGGCTGAGATCCATCAACTCGGCAAACTCAATCTGGAGGGCCGCTTCGTTCCAGTCGGACAATTCCGCCAGCTTGTTATCCGCAATGCGCAGAACGCGCACTTCTGCTTCTGACAAGTGATCCGCGACAACTGTCGGCACGGACGTCAACCCCAGAGCCTTGGCGGCCTCATAGCGGCCATGACCCGCGATGATTGTGCCCGAACCATCCAACAGGATCGGGGTGACAAAGCCAAACTGGGCCACCGACGCCATAAGCTTGTCGATGTTCTTGGCTGCATGCACGCGGTTGTTGTTGGCGTATGGCTTGATCTGGCTGATCTGAGATTGGACGACTTTGTCCGCCATCCAGATCGGCGTGTTGGACGCCTTGGCGTCGCTCTGTGTTTTTTTGGCAGACATAGCCGCCTCCTTTCGTTTGACGCTCGTTAGCGTCGACAAGAAAGGATCGTGTTGGGAATTCGGAGAGAGCACGAAAGCAACTCTCCGGACCAATCGATCCGGTTCGTTGCCCCTTCGAATGCTCTCGGTCTTATCCGCTTCAAAAAATGCGGGGCCGAATGCTGCCTGGGAGATGTATTCACCTCCCCGTGGGACCTTGTCCCTTGCAGGGCTGGATAGAATCTATGCACGGGCTTTTTCAATTGCAACCCCCAAAACCAAAAGTAACTAAGTCGTAACCAATTAAGATTGTTGACGAATAATCGGGGGTACGGAAGCAGCGCCCTGCAAAACACACCCCTCCAGTAATCGCTGCAGAAAGAGCTGGACTGTTGCTGTGAACCACGCATCACTGGATCCAAGCCCGAGCCATTCGGGCGCTCCTCGGTACCGGGGTTCGGCATTTCGCCAGCCCCAGATCAGAGGAGACAATACATGTCCAAATCCAAACAAAGCAAAATTGACAAGTTGCAAGCTTTGTTGCGTCGCCCGAGCGGCACCAGCCTTGAGGCGCTCTGCAAAGCAACGGGGTGGCAGCCTCATTCGGTCCGAGCGGCTCTAAGCGGTCTGCGGAAAAAAGGCGTCACAATTGAAAGGCGGGCATCCGACAAACCAAATGGACCATCCACGTATCACCTGACGGTGGGAACAGGAAAAGAGTCATGACGAAGACGAGCGATGTCGCCGATCTCGCCGCCATGGGTCGATTGGATCTGGTTACGATTTGGCAGCAACTGTTTGATCAACCCGCACCCGCCATGCTCAGCCAACCCTTCCTGCGCCGTTTTATCGCCTTTGAGATGCAGTCCCGCCGTCATGGCGGGCTACCCCGCCAGGTCAAAGCCACGCTGGAAAAGGGCTCTGATAAGAAACCCCGGCCTAAATGCCCTGCCCTTAAACCCGGCGGGCGCCTGCTGCGCGAGTGGAACGGCGTGACCCATGTGGTCGATGTCACCAAGGATGGTTTTGTCTGGAGCGGTCGGTCTTATCGCTCACTCTCGGCCATCGCTCGGGAGATTACCGGCGCGCATTGGTCGGGGCCGCGCTTCTTCGGGCTCACCGGAAAGGCGGCAAAATGAGGCCGCGCCGCAAAACCCGATGCGCGATCTACACGCGCAAGTCATCGGAAGATGGGCTGGACCAAGACTTCAATTCACTCGATGCCCAGTACGAGGCCTGCGCGGCCTATGTCGCCAGCCAGCGACATGAAGGCTGGACCCTTTTGTCAGACCGCTACGATGACGGTGGCCTGTCGGGCGGCACACTCGAACGCCCTGCCCTTCAACACTTGCTTGAAGAGATCGATGCCGGGCGTATCGACATGGTGGTGGTCTACAAGATCGACCGGCTGACCCGATCGCTCGCCGACTTCTCGAAGCTGGTCGAACGGCTGGAACAGGCGGATTGTTCGTTTGTGTCCGTCACGCAGGCCTTCAACACCTCTTCCTCCATGGGTCGTCTTACTCTGAACGTGCTTCTGTCCTTTGCCCAATTCGAACGCGAGGTCACTGCTGAACGCATCCGTGACAAAATCGCGGCGTCAAAGAAAAAGGGGCTTTGGATGGGCGGCAATCTGCCCCTTGGCTATGATCGCCACCCCGATCCAAAAGCAAGAACGCTGGTGGTGAATGAGGAGGAGGCCAGAACGGTCCGGCATCTCTTCGGTCTCTATGACGAGTTGGGGTGCCTGCGCAAAGTAGAAGAAGAAGCAACGGCAGAAGGGCTGCGGTCAAAACGGGTTATTCGGACAGATGGCAGCGTGAAGGGGGATTGTCCGCTGTCACGCGGCCAGATCTATTACCTGCTGCGCAACCCGGTTTACCTCGGAAAAATCCGCCACAAGGATAAGACTTGGGACGGACAACACCCGGCGATCATCGACCAGGGCGTCTGGGACCGGGTACAGGAGAAAATGCGACAGGCATCGAACCGCTCCCGGGTACGCGGCGGCTCCGATGCGCGCCAACGCTCCAATGACCCCGGCGCCTGGCTCACCGGTTTGATGCAGGACGAAACTGGTGACAGGTTGACGCCAACCCACACCACGCGCAAAGGCCGACGATTGCGCTACTATATCTCCAATCGGTTGATCTCGGGCGGCAAGGATATCTCCGGCTGGCGACTGCCCGGCCCGGCGCTGGAAAACGCTGTCATTGATGTCATCGTCAGACAATTGCAAGACGCTGCAATCACGCATCGAGTTCTGGCGCTGCCGGAAGCCAGATCAGCCGAGGCGGTGCAGACTTCAGTTGCGGATTTAGTGACCCGGCTTCAAGGCCAAGGCGGTCAGTTCGGCGCTGATATTCTGGCCAGCGGCAGAATTGCACGAGGCCAGATCGACCTCGAATTGAACCGCAAAACCCTGGCAAGCGCACTTGGCATCGCCGCGGACCATCTGCACCCGGATCTCGCCCACGTCACCGCATCCTTCGATCTGCGCCGCCGCGGTGTCGAGGTCAAGGTCATCGCCGGAGACACGGTACCCCAACCCGACCCCCACCTCCGTTCCATGCTGATCCGCGCCCATGGCTGGGCCCGTGATCTGAAAGCAGGAGTTCAACTGATGGAAATCGCGCGCCGGGAAAGCGTTCCCGGCGCTTTCATCCGTACCCGTGCTCAGCTCGCCTTTCTCTCACCGAAGATTCAGGCCGCGATTCTCGACGGCACCCAGCCGCCCGAACTCACACTCAAGCGCCTGGTCAGCGTGACCCACCCACTTGATTGGGCCGAACAGGAATGTCTGTTCGACTTTTGACACCTCAAGAACCGGCCTCCCTGATACAGGGTTCGCCCTCCCTGATCCGTCGGAATAATTCCCTGTTCGCTCAAGAAAATTCCCTGTTCCACCTTTTAGGGAATTTGCAACATAAACCTCTGAAAAAATACAATTTTGACATGCATAATGTCTGAAATCGAAGCCATCTCACGAAAATTCCCTGTAAATCGCAGGTTATCAGGGAAACCCAGCCCAAAGCGACCCCGCCAAAATGCGCCACTGAGACTGAGGCCTGAATTGCGCTCTGAGTGTACGGCCTGCTCCGTCTCTGATTGAAAGCGCATGCGCCAACTCGCGGGAATTGCGGCACAATTCAGGATCAGAAAAAACAATTCAAGTGAGACAGGTATGAGTGGCGGAGAGACAGGGATTCGAACCCTGGAGACGGTCTCCCGCCTACACACTTTCCAGGCGTGCGCCTTCGACCACTCGGCCACCTCTCCGTGCCGGCGTTATTTGAACTATCGCCGAGGGATTTGCAAGGCCCCATTGAGGTGAAATTTCACCTGAAATCGAAAGCCTTGCAAAGGCGTTTAAATCTCGTCGCCGTCACCATCAGCCAAATCGCCCTCGGTCATCTCGACGGGATTTGTGGATGGCTCTGCGGACGGTATTTCGTCGGTGTTCTTGCTGGGTTGGGCTTCGCTGCCCTGCAACACCTCGGGGTTACGCAACCAGAGATCGCGCTGTGCAAACGGGATTTCGATCCCCTCTTCGACAAAGCGCTGGTTGATCTCGTGGTTCATGTCGGATTTGACTGAAAGCACCCAGTTCACATCGCGCAGGATGGCCCGGATTTCAAAGTCCAGCGAATCTGCGCCAAACCCCTGGAACACCACACTGGGCGCTGGATTCGCCAGAACCATCGGGTGTGAATTCGCGATTTCGCCCAGAATCTTCTCCACCATTCGGGTATCAGTACCATAGGCGACGCCGACCGGTACAATCACCCGCCCGATCGTATTGCCGCGTGTATAGTTCGTGACAACGCCGCTGATCAGGTCCGAGTTCGGAACGATCACATCCGTGCGGTCAAACGTCTCGATCCGCGTGGACCGGACGGAAATATCACGGACGTACCCCATCATCCCATTCACGTCGATCCAATCCCCTTTCGAGATTGGGCGTTCGACCAAAAGGATAATGCCCGACACAAAATTCGACACGATGGTCTGCAGACCAAAGCCGATCCCGACTGACAACGCACCGGCAACAATAGCCAGCGATGACAGGTTGAAACCGGCAATCGTTATCGCAACCAGCGCGGCCAGGAAAATACCGACATACCCGGTGCCCGAAACAATCGCGTTTTGTCCGCCGGGATCAATACTGGTCTTTGGCAGCAGCGAATTGCGCAGCCCGCTTTGCAGCATCCGGGTAAGGCCATAACCGACGGCAAAAATGACAAGGAAGGTAAAGAAGTTGCTGGGCGCGATCGTTACGCCGCCGATATCGAACCCCTGCAGCAGGCGCGACCAGACCTCTAGCAGGTCGGTTTTACGCGCGCCCCAATAAAGCGCGAGGACTGGCATGGCCAGAATGGCCATTGCAAAGCCGATGAGAACCGAAAACAGCGAATCCTTGGCCTTTTCGCCATGCCCGCCGAGCCATCCGTAAACAGACGTCAGGAAGCGCTGAACTATGACCAGCGCGGCAATCAGAACCAACGAACGCACAGCGGGGAAAACGATTGCCTCAGCCGCATTCGTATACCCCAGCATTGCCAATATCGGGCTGGCGATCCCCAGGAAGAACAAAGCGCGTCGAATGAACTCGACCAGTTGGCTGAACCCAGCAGCGCGGGCCGTTGCAGACGGCTCATCTGCATCGACCGGGACATCAACACTGCGGACGCGACGGACGCGCAGTAGAATCAAAGCTGTTGCGACGATGACCGGAAAGACGACGACAGCGCGCGTCGCATCCGAAATATTTTCGATCTGATCGAACAGGTTCACCAGTTCATGCAGGATCATGAGCCCCGCAAGAAGGTCGAGGTAGACGCGTAACTCAGTGACTTTCTGGCGGGACAGTTTTCTGAACCCCTGCGCCGCTTGCAGCACATAAACCTGTCGACCAATCCAGTCATAAAACAGGATGATCGCCGCCCAATACGGCACGTTCTCCATCAACAACGTTCCGCGCAGCCCCAGAACGCCTGTCATCACGACCGCCTGAACCAGAAGCCAGACACCGAACCAAGGGAGGATAATGCGCAGCAACGAGGTCAGGAACGTCCATACGCCACTTCCCTGCCCCCCCAGGGCTCGCAAACGCGCACCAGCGGCTTCCGACCACCGCTTGCCGTAAAACAACAGCACGCCGGCGACGAAAACCAACGCCAGAATACCCAGGCCACGGGAACGCAAACGTTCATGAACGACGTCAGTTCTCAGGTTCCGCAGCGCTTCGTTGAACAACGCTTGCGCAGCTTCGTTCACATCAACCCAAGCAGGCCGCCAATGGGTGGGGTTCAGGGGCGACGGTCCGCGCTCTAAAAGTTCTTTCGCCTGACGGTCCCGCAATAGTTTGTCTATCTCGGATATAAGGCCATTGGCCCGGCTGAATGCCTCTTCCGAGATGATCTGCGGGACGCGCAAACTGTTCAGCTGCTCGTCTAGGTGCTTTCGTAGTGTGGCAATGTCTTCCGGTTCGATCGCGTCGCCTTCGGGCGCTGCACCAAGAGCCTTGATCTGATTTTCAAGCGTCTGGATACGTTCGGTGTTTGCACCGCGTGCCCGGTTGAAATCGTCCCGGTATTCGTTGATCTCGGCGCGCAGGTTTTCGAGCGACGCGTTCGACGCGCGATCGGCCTCGATCACCGTCTCGGCACGGTCCGCCGTTTTGACCCAGCCCTGATAATATTCGCTTTGACGATCTGTAAGCTGCGCGGCAGCGGGGCCGCACAGCATCGCAATACATACTGCGACAAGGGTCAGAAACAGGCGAACCTGCCGCAGCATCACACGTCCTCAAAAACGCCGGGGATGCTGCGCGGAGCTTCGGTCATCCAGTCCGGGACAGGCAATTCCTTTTCACGCAGGAAGTCCGGGTTGAACAGCTTGGACTGATAGCGGGTGCCATAGTCACACAGGATGGTCACGACGGTGTGGCCCGGACCCAGATCTTTGGCCAGACGTACCGCACCAGCCATGTTAATGGCGGTTGAACCGCCCATGACCAGGCCTTCATCGCGCAGCAGATCAAAGATGTAAGGCAGCGCCTCGTTGTCCGTCATCTGATAAGCAAAGTCAGGTTTGAACCCCTCAAGGTTCTTGGTGATACGCACCTGACCGATGCCTTCGGCGATCGAGCCGCCCTCCATCGCGATTTCGCCGGTGGTGTAATACGAATACAGCCCAGCCCCCATCGGATCGACCAGACCGATCTTGACGCCTTTGGGCTGCAACGCATCGGCCACGCCCGCCAATGTACCGCCCGACCCCACGGCACAGACGAACCCGTCAACTTTGCCATCGGTCTGTTCCCAGATTTCGGGACCGGTCGTTTCCACATGCGCCTGACGGTTCGCCACATTGTCGAACTGGTTGGCCCAGATCGCGCCATTGGGCTCGGTCTGCGCCAGTTCTTCGGCCAGACGACGGGAATAGTGTACGAAATTGTTGGGGTTGCGATACGGTGCGGCCGGAACCTGAACCAGCTGAGCCCCAGCTAGTCGCAGCATGTCCTTTTTTTCTTCGGACTGCGTTTCCGGGATGACAATGACGGTCTTGAACCCCATCGACGCACCAACAAGCGCCAAACCGATCCCGGTGTTACCCGCCGTACCTTCGACAATGGTGCCGCCTGGTTTCAGGTCGCCACGCGCAATGGCATCGCGGATGATGTAAAGCGCCGCACGATCCTTGACCGACTGGCCGGGGTTCATGAATTCGGCCTTGCCGAGAATCTCGCACCCGGTCTCTTCGCTGATGCGACGCAGGCGGATCAGCGGGGTTTTTCCGACTGCGTCGGCAAGGTCTCGTGCAATGCGCATGGCGCCCTCATTTCATTTCGGATCAACGCAGATTTACCTGTGGTGCGCGACGACCACAAGCGGCGAAAATCATCCGCGCAGGCGCTCACGGTGACGTGCAAGCCAATGGGCCACCGCCAAAAGCGGCAAATCCTTGAACCCATGACTGTCAATCCTGTCCATGAATTCACTGAAAGGCAGAATCTGGGTTCGGATATCCTCACCCTCCGTTGCCAACCCACCATCTTCGATAGTCTTGGTCAGATCAGCCAGCCCGACATAAAGGTTTAGATATTCGGTCGATGACCCGCTGGAGGAATACGCGCCGCCCGCATATTCCAACCTGTTCAACGCAATCTGGGCTTCTTCTTCGGCCTCGCGCAGGGCCGCCTGTTCCGGCGTTTCGCCTGGGTCGATCATTCCAGCAACTGGCTCCCACATCCAGGGTTCAGGATCCTCAGCCAGAAAGATCGGTGCCCTGAATTGTTCGACCAACAGCACCGTGTCCCGCACGGGATCATATGGCAGGACGATCACGGCGCTGCCCTGCATCAGGCTGCTGCGGTTCAGCACTTTGCCCATCGAGCCATCGTACTGGCGATGCTGCAACGCGACTTCTTCCATCCCGAAGTAATTGACATATGCCGGTTTACGGTCGTGCACGATGACGTCATTGGCGGTGTCTCGTGCATCGCCTGTCGTACGTTGACGCGCAGCCAGCTTCGCCCATGCACGCGTCCGGATCGACGGAAAGCTGCGCGCAATCTGTCCCGCATCGACCTTGCCGTAATACGCCATAACCTCTTGCGCGGCGAGCATTGTCATCGCGCCCCACTCATCCAACCAACCCTGCAGGGACCAAAGGCTGCCGCGATTCCAAAGCCCCGGCTCCGGATAGAACACAAGGGCTTGCGCGTTTGATCCGTCGGCCAGATCAACTGTCTGCGCCCGCAGGTCGTAGTCAAAGCCACCCTCGTAGAAGACCAAACGGTTCTGATCTTCCTCACTCAATCCCTGGAGCAATAACCCTTTGGCCAGACTGCCTTCCTCAGGAACAATCATGGGAAAGGCCTGATCCTGCACGCTATGGACTGCATGATCTTTCAGAGTGGCTTGGGCAAATTCAAGTTTGGACGCTGGACGTCCCAAGACAAGCTCCAGCAATGGCAAGTGCCGCAGCGTGCCATAAAAGAACAGATCTGACACTGTTGGGTTCTTTCGTACTTTAAGTTGTTAGCTCACCGCCACCGGCGGGCTGCTTCCTCGGTGACCAGCCCAGTGACCAAAGCCCCAATGACCAAAGTCCACAAGATTTCGGGCACCACAAGTTGCTGACCATATTCAACGCCGATTTTAAAGATAGAGATCAGCGCCTCAAACGGGCCGTCATACCGATGGCGCATTGCCAGGCGGAGCATTTCGTTGACACCCTGAACAAAAAGGCCCCAGAACACCAGCGCTGCCATTCCGGTCAAGCCGTTGTTGATTGCGGCAGTCCAGCCCCGGCCGGCACGCTTTCCCATGATCCACCAACCGCAGATCACGCCCAAAGCCATGTTTACGTAAGTAAACATACCGTAGTTTTTACCTTCATCACCGTTTTCGATGACCATACTCGAAACCAAGAACGCCACGATCAAAAGGCATAAACCGGCAACAAGCTTTGAGGCAGTGGGCATTTCTGAAGTCCGTTCCTTAACTCGGTTTCGCTATAGTGATCTGTGTCACATCGCAATTGCCGGTGTCAAAGGCTGCTCCGCAGGCGGTCAAATAATAATTCCACATGCGGCGAAAACGCTCATCAAAGCCCATTTCCGAGATTTCGTCCCACTTGTCGTTGAACGTGTCATACCAGCGGCGCAGGGTCAGATCATAGCTTTTGCCAAATTCTTTCGAATTGACGACCTTCAAACCCGCGTGAGCAACTTGTTCCTTCAATACGGACGGCGCCGGAAGCATGCCGCCCGGGAAAATATATTTCTGAATGAAATCAATACCGTTTCGATATACATCCCATCTATGATCCGCGACGGTGATAATTTGCAACGTCGCTTGCGCCCCGGGTTTTAACCGCTCACGCACAGTGTCGAAATACACTGGCCAGTACTTTTGACCTACTGCTTCGAACATCTCGATCGATGCGATTCCGTCATACTGGCCACGTTCATCCCGGTAATCCTGCAATTTGAATTCTACCAAATCTGAAAGACCAGCATTTTCAATACGCTGCCTCGCAAACTTCAACTGCTCTTGACTGATCGTCAGACCTGTGACCCGCAGGCCACGCTCTTTCGCAGCGTATTCAGCAAAGCCGCCCCAGCCGCAGCCAATCTCAAGAATATGATCTCCGGGTTTTGCGCCCATTTCATCAACCAGACTGGCATATTTTGCGGTCTGCGCCTTTTCCAGACTTTCCTGCCCTGTTTCGAACAGAGCGCTGGAATAGGTCATCGTGTCGTCAAGCCACAATCCATAGAAATCATTGCCCAGATCATAATGGTACGAGATGTTCTTTTTGGCCTGTGTCCGGTTATTGCGGTGCAACCAGAATCGTAGCCGCTCATACATCAGCACGAGGACTTTGCCGGTGAAATCATCATAGACCGTTTCATTGCCCACATGCACCAAGTCCATAAAGGATCGCAGGTCCGGCGTACTCCAGTCACCTTCCAGATATGCGTCGGAAAAACCAAGTTCACCCTCACGGACCAGGCGGGCGAAAACGTCTGGATTGTGGATATCCACACGCGCAACCGGCCCGGGTTTGGTGCCCTCGGTTCGGAAGACACGACCATCCGGCAGTCCGATGTCCAATCGGCCAGACTGCATCCGGCTAACCATTTTGAATACTTGCGCAAAGTATCTGGGCAGGTCTTTCTGCCCCTCGGTGGTCATCAAAGTCATCCGCTCTCCCCTGTGCGGCCGCGCAAACAGGCTAGGCCGAGTTTGTGTTTGTGGCAAGTTTTCAATTCGTTACTGGTTTTTTCGGCCCTCATAGGCCGCCAATGCACGCGCCCGACCGGCTGCCAAAGTGACAACGGGTTGCGGGTATGGGTCCTGTGGACTGAGGTTCCATGACTTCGGAAC
Source organism: Ruegeria sp. CDSA246 (assembly GCF_059611225.1). Lineage (NCBI taxonomy): Bacteria > Pseudomonadati > Pseudomonadota > Alphaproteobacteria > Rhodobacterales > Roseobacteraceae > Ruegeria > Ruegeria sp. CDSA246. The sequence continues at coordinate 10,925 of NZ_JBXWPD010000004.1, forward strand.
CGCATCAAAATACGCCAGTGCTGTTGCCGGTGGATTGCTCTGCCCCTCGGCAATCCATTGCCGAACGAAGTCCGATTGCGGATCGAACTTTTCCTGCTGTGTTTGCGGATTGAAGATGCGAAAGAATGGCGAGGCATCGGGCCCCGACCCCGCAACCCATTGCCAGCCCATCGCGTTTGCCGCCGGGTCCCAGTCGACCAGACAATCCGCGAACCAATCCATGCCAATTCTCCAATGGGTCATCAGATGCTTGGTCAGGTAACTCGCTACGATCATCCGTGCCCGATTGTGCATTCGCCCGGTCACATACATCTGCCGTAACCCGGCATCGACTACTGGGATGCCAGTTTTCGCCTGCTTCCAGGCGAGAACTTCGGGCTGGTCCGCATCAGTGTTCCAGGGAAATCTATCCCACTCCGGCTTCCAATTTCCGCTGACCAAGGATGGAGTATGATACATCAGGTGATAAGCAAATTCGCGCCAGACCAATTGGCGCAAATAGGGTTCGCCCCCCTGAACTCCCGTCATCCCGGCCCGCTGAATTGCGTGCCAGACACTGCGTGGGCCTATTTCACCTAACGACAGATACTCGGACAGGTTAGATGTTCCGTCCAAGTCCATACGATCCCGGTGGTCTGAATAGGCGGCGATGCGGTCCAGAAATTGATGCAACGCCTCAAAAGCTGCGGTTTCACCCGGTCGGACATGAGGTGTGACCACGGATGCTCCGCGGCGCATCTGCGTGCCCAGATGCCAATCTTGGAGATTTTCGGAAACAGGCCACGTCGCAGGCGATCTGAGATGGGCCACAGCATCGCTGGGCATCGGAACGTCGCGGCTGCGCACTGAACGCCACATCGGCGTGAACACGCGGAACGGCTGCCCTGTTTTCGTCGCCACGGTCCAAGGCTCGAACAAAAGATGGCCGGCGAAGGATTTAACGGTGACATTCTGGTCGGTCAGCGCTGTCTTGATCTTCGTATCTCTGGCAATAGCGTCAGGGTCATATGCGCGGGTCCAGTAAACGCTGCTTGCACCGGTTTCGACGACAAGCTGCCGCAGAACGGTCAGCGCATCCCCTTGACGCAAGATCAGGCGGCTGCCAGACAGCTCTAGCGTCCGTGCATAAGCCTTAAGGCCCAATTCAAGCCGCCATTTCGGTGCTGCGCCCAAAGCCTGGACCGAGTGATCCAAAATAAAAACTGGTATGATTGTTCGCCCGCTCTCAACCGCGGCGCTCAGTGCAGGATGGTCCGACAGGCGCAAATCCCGTCGGAACCACATGATAATCGGTGACCGCTGCTGTTCCATGTCCGCCCTGCTCTTTTCTTCTTTGTTCCGTTACGAAGCAGAAGCGGAATTGGATCACAAAACGTCGTCTAGTGCATTCAAAAGCTGATCAATTTCCTGTTGAGACGTATAGTGCGTGAAACTGACCCGCAGCACGCCTTGATCCAGATCGACCCCCATCGCGGTTAACGGACGCACGGCATAGAAATCTCCGCCACCAGCCATGACGCCATATCCAGCCAGATCGGCGGCAACGGCTTCTGCATTGCGGTTCAACGCCAGGGACACAGTCGGCGCGCGGCGGCTGGCATCGGATGTTCCGATCAGGCGAACGGCATTGCGGTCTTTGACCGCATCCAGAACCGGTTGCAGCAATGCGACCTCGTGCGAGCGCATCAGATCATGGGCGAATGAACCACGCTCAGCCGCTTCGCTGGTTGGCCCAGCATGATGGTCGCACAGCAGATCAATATAGTCCGACATCCCCGCGCTGGCCGCGATCTGGGCATGGTCCGGTCCCGCCGGAGTAAACCGTTGGTACAGCACGTCGCCGTTGAAGTAGTGCCCTTGGTTCGGCAACATTTCCCCTAGCGTACGCCGGATGACCATACATCCCTGATGCGGTCCGTATGTTTTGTAGGCCGAAAACAGATAGATGTCCGGCCCCAGATCACCCACATTCGGAAACCCGTGTGGCGCGTAGGACACCCCGTCCACGCACACAAACGCCCCCGCGGCATGAGCAATCGCAGTGATCTCAGTCACCGGGTTGATCTCTCCGATCACGTTCGAGCAATGGGGAAAGCACACCAGACGCACGTTTTCGTCCAGCAGGTTTTCCAGATCCATCGGATTCAACGACCCGGTTTCGGGATCAATCTGCCATTCGCGGATTTCGATCCCCTCGTCCGCTAGCCGCCGCCACGGACCTGAATTTGCCTCATGATCCTGATTGGTGACAACAATGGCCTCGCCCGGTTGCATCCATTGGCGAAATGCCTGCGCCAGGACATAGGTGTTCTGCGTGGTCGAAGGGCCAAAGCTCAGCTCATCCGTCTCAACACCCAAAATGGCCGCCATGCGTGCGCGGGCTGCGTCCATTTCCTCACCCGCCAGACGGCTGGCCTCATAGGGGGCATAGGGTTGAACTTTGCGCTGTGTGTAGTACCGCATCAGGCGATCGAGCACTGGCTTGCAAGTGTATGACCCACCAGCGTTTTCGAAGAATGCCTGCCCTTGCAGGCTGGGCTCGGAAAAGGCCGGAAACTGTGACCGGACAAAATTGATATCCAGAGTGCTCATGGCACGTCTCTCCTTAATCATGCGCGTTCATTCAAGAGGTGTCCGAGCATGATTTCGAAACCCTCAGAAATCATGGCAGGTCTTCCAGCCCAGTCCGCGCGATAGGCGCAGACAGCCCCCGCTACCGGTCCGGCGCGGGAACGCGGTCAAATTGCAAGGACTGACATGGTTCGTCAAGCGTTCAGGTTTGCTAAACGCGCACAAAAAAGCCGGGCATCCAAACCCGGCTTTTAAGCAAAATGTAAAGCGGTTTAGCCCTGAACTTTGGTGTAGGTCCCCTCACCGGCCAAAATGCCCCGGAACCCGCCCGGTTCGTCCAGCCCGAAGACAATCAACGGCAGATTGTTGTCGCGCGCCAGTGCAATGGCCGACGCGTCCATGACCCGCAGGCGTTTGGCCAGAACATCATCATAGCTGACGGTGTCGTACCGCACGGCATCCGCGTGTTCCTTGGGGTCCTTATCATAAACACCATCGACGCCGTTCTTACCCATGAAGATCGCCTGACATGCCATTTCATTGGCGCGCAGGGTCGCGGCAGTGTCGGTGGTAAAATACGGGTTTCCGGTTCCAGCGGCAAAGATGCAGACCCGCTTTTTCTCAAGGTGGCGCACGGCACGGCGGCGAATGTAGGGCTCGCACACCTCGTCCATGCGGATGGCTGAGATTACCCGGGTGAAAACGCCGATTTCTTCCAGCGCGGACTGCATCCCCAGCGCGTTCATGACCGTTGCCAGCATGCCCATGTAATCAGCCGTAGTCCGTTCCATCCCCTGTGCCGATCCGCTGAGACCGCGGAAGATATTCCCGCCGCCAATCACCATGCAGATCTCGACGCCCAGATCGTGCACCGATTTGATCTCTTGCGCGATGCGCTGAACTGTGGGCGGATGCAGGCCGAACCCCTGATCGCCCATAAGCGCCTCGCCCGAGATTTTCAGCATTACGCGATCATACCTTGCCTTTGTGGTTTCGGCGGTGTCGGTGGTCGGGGAAATGGTCATGTTGCGCTCCGGGCTGGCACGGGTTTATTTTCAGGCGCAAAATGAAGCAAAACGGTCGCAGGTTCAATGCGATTGGTAAGGAATGAGGCAGTCCGAGATGACCGAACCCGCGAGATCGCAGATATTGGACCACCTGCCCCCCATTCCTGATGGGAAACCTGTGTTGATTGCAGGCCCCACTGCATCTGGAAAGTCCGCCCTTGCCTTGTTGATCGCCGAGCAGTTCGGCGGCGTTATCGTGAATGCCGATGCCAGCCAGGTCTACGATTGCTGGCGCGTGATTTCCGCCCGCCCGTCTGCTGAAGAGGAAGCCCGCGCGCCGCATCTTCTGTATGGACATATCTCATATGACCAAGACTACTCCACCGGCCATTGGCTGCGCGAAGTGAAACCACTGCTGACCGGCGGCGCACGCCCCATCATTGTTGGGGGCACCGGCCTGTATTTTTCTGCGCTGACCGAAGGTATGGCCGATATTCCACCTACACCGTCCGAAATCCGGGCCGAGGCGGACAGCCTGACCTTGCAGACTCTTATCGCGGGTGTGGATACGCAGACTCTGGCCCGGATCGACACCCAAAACCGCGCCCGTGTTCAGCGGGCATGGGAAGTGTACAATGCCACCGGTCGAAACCTCAGTGACTGGCAAGACTCCACACCACCCCCGGTTTTGGACGTGAAGGAGACAGTGCCCATCGTTTTCGACGTGGATAAACAATGGCTTTTGGACCGCATCACGCGCCGCTTTGACCTGATGTTGGACACTGGTGCATTGACCGAGGTTGAAAGGATGCGGGACCGCTATGATCCGTCGCTTCCGGCATTCAAAGCCATCGGAGTACCCGAGTTGATGGCCTATATCGACGGCACCATGACGTTGGATGAAGCCCGCGAACGCGCCACGATTTCGACCCGCCAATTCGCCAAACGACAGCGCACCTGGTTTCGCGCCCGCATGAAAAGTTGGAATCAGGTTGACTTATCAAAGTGATACCTGATGCGGTTGAAGTCGCACTGATCGCGAACACAGGTTCAAGGAATTCGCGGCGAATCCACTGCCGCGAAACTGAACCTGCCAAGGGATTCCCCTGGGGCTGAAAATGCTGATAGCGATAAACTCAGCCCGTCAATGTCGTTTTTGTACCTCGAATGACGATTTCGAACATTGACCTCACCCAAATTCTGGTGCCGAATGTCGGTCATGGGGATGTCCGAAATCCGAGATCAGAAGACCAATGAACCTGCCGGCCGGAGCATTCCGGCCTGAGCGGTTCGACACTTCATCCAAAAAATACTGTCTCACAGGGAGTAACGTTAATGAATAATCACACAATGACCGGAGCACCGATGCACTGGGCGGCAGAAATGCACGCACAGGAATATCGGGACGGCAAACTGAACCGGCGCGAGTTTTTGACCCGCACCACCGGTCTTGGGGTCACCGCGGCCGCAGCCTATGGCATGATCGGACTGGCCGCCCCGGCACGTGCGGCCGGTGAAGACGCAAAGAAAGAAGGCGGCACCCTGCGCGTTCAGCAGGAAGTGCGCGCCCTGAAGGACCCGCGCACCTATGACTGGTCGCAGATCGCAAACGTCACCCGCGGCACGCTCGAGTATCTGGTTGAGTACAACTCGGACGGTACGTTCCGCGGCATGTTGCTGGAGGGCTGGGAAGTCAACGACGACGCAACAGTTTACACACTGAAAGTCCGCCCGGGCGTCAAATGGAACAACGGTGACGACTTCACCGCAGATGATGTGGCCCGCAATATCGGCCGCTGGTGCGACAAGAGCTCGGAAACCAACTCGATGGCCGGTCGCTTTGCGACACTAATCGATCCAGAATCCGGTCAGGCCATTGAAGGCGCAATCGAAGTTGTCGATGCCAACACCGTCAAACTGAACCTGCCGGCCTCTGATATCTCGTTGATCGCAGGCATGGCGGACTATCCGGCAGCTATCGTACACAGCTCGTTCAGCGAAACCGATCTGCTCAACAATGTGGGCACCGGCGCCTATCTGGTGCAGGAATTGGAAGTCGGCGTGAAAGCCACCCTCGTTCGCAACGAGAACCACACCTGGTGGGGCGAAGAGATCTTTGGTCGCCCGGCGCTGGACAGCATCGTCTACATTGACTACGGCACCGACCCGTCCGCATGGCTGGCCGCTCTGGAATCCGACGAAGTCGACATGTTGTATGAATCGGTTGGTGAATTCATCGACGTGATGGACAGCCTCGGCTATGTGAAGTCCGAAGTTGTGACCATGAACACAATCGTCATCCGCCCGAACCAACTGGCCGAGATCGACGGCAAGAAACCTTACGAAGACAAGCGTGTGCGCCAGGCTCTGCAAATGGCGGTTGATAACTCGATCTGTCTGGAACTGGGCTATGGCGGCCGCGGTTCGCCTGCGGAAAACCACCATGTTGGTCCGATCCACCCGGACTACTACGAACTGCCACCGCAGAAAGTGGACCCGGAAGGCGCACGTGCGCTGATGGAAGAAGCCGGAATGATCGATTTCGAGCACGAGCTGATCTCGATCGATGACGACTGGCGCCGGAACACCACCGACGCGGTTGCAGCGCAGCTGCGTGACGCGGGTATCAAGGTCAAGCGGACCGTTCTGCCGGGTAACACCTTCTGGAACGACTGGGCGAAATACCCCTACAGCTCGACCAACTGGAACCACCGTCCACTGGGCGTGCAAATCTGGGCTCTGGCCTATCGTACCGGTGAAGCCTGGAACGAATTCGGCTGGGCAAATGCCGAGTTTGACGCGCTTCTGACCGAAGCACTGGCCATCGCGGATGCCGACAAGCGCCGTGAAGTGGTCGCCAAGGGCGAGGCGATGATCCAGGAAGAAGGCGTGACCATTCAGCCATACTGGCGTTCGCTGTACCGCCACATGAAAGACGGGCTTGTTGGCACCGACATGCATGTGTCATTCGAGCACCACCACTATAAATGGGGCTGGGCGGCCTAATACCTGCCAGACGTTAATGGGGGCGCCTGAACAGGGCGCCCTTTCCAGCCGCAGACAGGCCGACGCGGGGTCGGATGTCCGAGGCCAGACAATGGTCCAATGATCTGCGGAACACCCGAACAACAGGGGCCATCATGGGACTATTCATCCTCCGACGGTTCGGCGTCATGCTTCTTACTGCATTGTGCCTGACTTTCGTGGTCTTTTTTCTGACCAACCTCTACCCGAACCTGGAAAAGCTTGCGAAAACGCAGGGCAACCAGCGGATGTCCGACGAACAGGTTGAGACCTGGCTGGACAATCGCGGCTATCTGCAACCCACTCTCGTCAAGTACGGTCAATGGCTGGGCGTTCTCCCTGGCTTTTCCAAGACACTTGACGACGGTACGTTCCTTGGGACTTGTACCCGCCCGGGATCGACCGAGGAAACGACTCCCAGATATTGCGGCGTATTGCAGGGTGACTGGGGTTACTCAACCGTTTTCAAGGATGATGTCGGCAAAATCGTTGGTATACGTCTCGGCAATACCGGCTATCTTATGTTCTGGGTTCTGGTTTTGATGGTGCCATCTGCGCTGCTGGTGGGTGTGTTGGCCGGGATGCGCGAAGGATCAGCATTGGACCGGTCCCTGTCCACATTCTCGATCATTACCACGGCGACGCCGGAATATGTGTCGGGCGTGATCTTCATCGCGATCTTCACGTCGTCGACCGTCGGCCTGAAATGGTTCAAGGGCACGGCGACGTCAGCGATGGACAACCCAACCTTCGAGAACTTCTTCCTGCCGGTACTGACCATCTCACTGTACGGGATGGGCTATATCGCCCGGATGACCCGCGCGTCGATGACCGAGGTCATGACGGCGCAGTACATCCGAACCGCGCGGCTTAAAGGTGTTTCCTTTGGCAACATCGTTATGAAGCACGCGCTGCGAAACGCGCTGATCGCGCCCTTTACCGTCATCATGCTGCAGTTCCCATGGCTGCTGAATGGCGTGGTGATTGTTGAAACCCTGTTCAACTACAAAGGTTTCGGTTGGGCACTGGTACAGGCTGCAGGCAACAACGACATTCAGCTCTTGCTGGCGATTTCGGTCGTGTCGGTCTTTGTCGTGCTGGTGACGCAGCTGATCTCCGATATCGGCTATGTCTACCTCAACCCGCGCATCCGTATTTCTTAAGGGAGATAGATCATGGAACCTCTAAGCTGGACCGGCTCTATCGCCATTCTGAACCCTATCCTGATGATCGCGCTGGCTGCGTTGGTTGTATCAATCGTCGTCTGGATCATCGGCAGCATTGTACTGCCCGAATCCCCGTTGAGCTTGAATATCGATGGCACCATAAGCGGCGGCAACGGGCTACGTGGGCTAACACAAAAGGCCCTGAGATACAGCTTTTCTGCCTGTGTCGCGCTTGCCTTGGCCTACATCGTCCTTGGCATCCTGATGGGGACCAGTGCCGGGATAATCGGAGCGATCTCGCAGCAGTTTCTTCCTGTGTGGTTGTCGCTGATCATCCTGTTTGCAATGTCGATTGCCTTCAAACGTCGCCTCGGCCTTTACGGCAAACTGTTCGACAGCCCCATCGGCATGATCGGTTTTGGCCTTGTGATGTTCTGGGTCTTCACCGGCATCTTCGGCGCGCTTGATCTTATCATCACACATGACCCTTTGGTTCAAGTATCGGGCATGAAGAACAAAGTACCGGGAACACCGCTGCCAAGCCCCGAAGAAGGTGAGTATGCCTGGTACCTTCTGGGCGGCGACAACCTTGCCCGCGACGTCTTTAGCCGAATGGTCAAAGGTGCGTGGATCGTAGTTCAGATCGCTCCGCTTGCGACCATGTTTGCTTTCATGGTCGGGATCACTCTGGGCCTGCCGGCCGGGTACTATGGCGGACGTCTGGATACTTTCCTGTCGTTCCTGGCCAATCTGATCCTGGCTTTCCCGGTCATCCTGCTGTTCTACTTGCTGGTCACGCCGGAAATCGTGGCGACAGGTGTGCCGAACTATATGGCGGCCGTTTTGTTCGTGTTCCCGATACTGTTTATCGGCGTTCTGCTAAACTCGCGGTATTATACCCGCCCGAATTTCCGCACTCCGCTATTGATCGGGGTTCTCGGTATCGCGCTGTGGTTGTATCTGTCGCTGATTTCGACCGGTGGTTACGTCATCAACACGGATGACTACAGCATTTGGGGTCTGCCGACCTATCTGGACCTGTTCGATATCCCAGGCGGGATTCTTGTGGTGTTCGTCTCGGTTGTCTTCGTGAACTCGCCTACGGTGTTCCGCATCGTGCGCGGCCTCGCGCTGGACATCAAAACGCGGGATTACGTGGCGGCGGCACAGACCCGTGGCGAAGGCCCGTGGTACATCATGCTGTGGGAAATCCTGCCCAATGCACGAGGTCCGCTGATCGTCGATTTCTGTCTGCGTATCGGCTATACCACGATCCTGTTGGGAACCTTGGGTTTCTTCGGATTGGGATTGCCGCCGGAAAGCCCGGACTGGGGTTCCACGATCAACGAAGGGCGCAAGCTGTTGTCGATCTACCTGCACCCTGCCCTTCCACCTGCCTTTGCCTTGCTGTCGCTGGTTCTTGGTCTGAACCTGCTGGCAGATGGCCTGCGCGAAGAAAGCCTGAAGGACTGATGTGAGAGCGACCGGGGGCTTTGCCCCCGGACCCCAGGATATTTTTAGCCAGATGAAGGGGATCCCCGGACTCTCGCGAGGAGATACAAGATGAACAAATTGGCGGAATATGACGGCCCAATTCTTGAGATCGACAAACTTTCGATTTCTTTCTTCACCCGCCTTCGGGAAATTCCCGCCGTGATGGATTTTTCGGTCAGCGTGCAGCCCGGCGAGGCTGTTGGACTGGTCGGAGAATCCGGTTGCGGAAAGTCCACTGTGGCACTTGGGGTCATGCAGGACCTCGGCAAGAACGGGCGGGTTGTCGGCGGTTCGATCAAGTTCAAAGGGCGCGATCTGGCCGAGATGAGCGCGGATGAATTGCGCGATATCCGCGGCAATGAGATCGCGATGATCTATCAGGAACCGATGGCCTCGCTGAACCCGGCGATGAAGATCGGCAAGCAATTGATGGAAGTCCCGATGATCCACGAGGGAGTCGGCAAGGAAGAGGCCTATGCCCGTGCATTGGAAGTGGTAACGGACGTACGCCTGCCCGACCCCGAGCGGATGCTGAACTCGTTCCCCCATCAGCTTTCAGGTGGGCAGCAGCAGCGTATCGTGATCGCGATGGCGCTGATGTCGAAACCGGCGCTGCTGATTCTGGATGAGCCGACCACCGCACTGGATGTGACGGTTGAGGCCGCCGTAGTCGAACTGGTCAGGGATTTGGGCAAGAAATACGGCACCTCGATGCTGTTCATCTCGCACAACCTTGGTCTGGTTCTGGAAACCTGTGACCGGCTTTGCGTGATGTATTCGGGTGAGGCAGTCGAGCGCGGCTCGATTCACGATGTGTTCGACGAGATGCAGCACCCCTATACGCAGGCGCTGTTCCGCTCGATCCCGCTGCCGGGGGCAGACAAGAACGCCCGCCCACTGGTGGCCATTCCCGGGAACTTTCCCCTGCCCCACGAACGCCCGTCAGGCTGTAACTTTGGCCCACGCTGCGACTATTTCGAAGAAGGCCGTTGCGACGCGCAGAACATTCTGATGGAGCCTGTACCCGGCAATGACCGCCACCACACGCGCTGTTTGAAGTACAAAGAGATTGACTGGAATGCCCCAATCACTTTGGCGGACAAGAAGGAAAAAGGTGAAATCGGCCGTGTTGTCCTGAAAATGGACAACCTCAAAAAATACTATGAAGTAGCCGCCAATGCGTTGTTCGGGGGCGGTGAGAAAAAGGTGGTCAAAGCCAACGAAACACTGAGCTTTGAGGCTCATGAATCCGAGACGCTAGCGATTGTGGGCGAATCTGGGTGTGGTAAATCCACCTTCGCAAAGGTTTTGATGGGGCTTGAAACGGCCACAGATGGGCAAATCCTGCTGGACAACCGCAACATCGAAGATGTGCCGATCGAAGAGCGGGATGCCAAGACCGTGGGCGAAGTTCAAATGGTGTTCCAGAACCCGTTTGACACTCTGAACCCCTCGATGACCGTTGGGCGGCAGATCATCCGCGCGTTGGAAATCTTTGGCGTCGGCAATTCCGAGGCCGAGCGAAAACAGCGCATGCTGGAATTGTTGGACTTGGTGAAGCTACCACGCGCCTTTGCCGAGCGGATGCCGCGTCAGTTGTCCGGTGGACAGAAACAGCGCGTCGGTATCGCGCGCGCCTTTGCCGGCGATGCGCGGATCGTCGTCGCGGACGAACCTGTGTCTGCTTTGGATGTGTCTGTTCAGGCGGCGGTGACCGACCTGCTCATGGAGATTCAGCGCGAACACAAGACCACCTTGCTGTTCATCAGCCATGATCTGTCGATTGTGCGCTATCTCAGCGACCGGGTGATGGTGATGTATCTGGGCCATGTGGTCGAGTTGGGGACCACCGATCAGGTGTTCTCGCCGCCCTATCACCCCTATACCGAGGCTCTGCTGAGTGCTGTTCCCATCGCGGATACGTCGGTTGAAAAAGCGCATATCGTTCTGGATGGTGATATCCCCTCGGCCATGAACCCGCCCCCGGGGTGCCCTTTCCAGACGCGCTGTCGCTGGAAATCCGAAGTGCCTGGAGGGCTGTGCGAGAAAGATGTGCCGCCGGTGAAAACCCTGGCGGACGGACATCAGGTCAAATGCCATCTGTCCGAAGACGTTCTGGCCCGCATGGAGCCGGTCATCAAAATCGCGGCCGAGTAACAACCCAAACGAAAAGAACCGGCCACAGCGCCGGTTCTTTTCTGACATGGGTGGGCTGGTGATCAGCCGCCCCAGATCACTTTCACATAGTTCTGGGTTTCTTTGTAGGGCGGCACGCCACCGTGTTTTTCCACGGCTTTCGGACCGGCGTTATAAGCCGCCAGCGCCAGACGCCAGGATTTGAACTTGCGGTACTGCCACGATAAATAACGGGCGCCGCCTTCCAGGTTTTGCTTCGGATCATGCGGGTTCACACCCAAAAGACGCGCGGTTCCAGGCATCAGCTGCGCCAAACCCAGTGCCCCTTTGTGAGACACCGCGTGCGGGTTCCATCCGCTTTCCTGTTGCACCAGTCGCAAGAACAACTCTTCCGGGACACTGTGTTTCCGGGCTGCTTGCCGCGCCAGCGTCAGGTATTGGCCTCGATATTTACCATTATATCGCTTGATGACTTGAGTCGGCTGCGCGGTCTTTGGCTTCAGCCGTTCAGAATCGCGATATTGAGTGGCTGCGCGCGAGTCCAGAATCTTGGATTGTTTGAGGAAAATATCTTTACGGTTTTTGGTGGACAGGGTGTCAGCTGCAGCCGGACCCGAAACCAGCGCAAGGCACAGAACAGAAAAACAACCAACTTGAAAACGCATTTATGCCAATCCCGCTCGCTCTCGAACCCGAATGATTATAGGTATTTCATGCAAGAATAAAAGCTTGGTAAACAGAACCTGGGTAGTTTCTTGCCAACCGTTGCACACATCAACTGTGTTTTAACCATGACGCAGGCCGTATAGGGTCGCGTAGAAACTTCGCGTCAGATTCGGGCGCGCTCGACACAGACAAGAACGGGGAAATATATGGCAGGTTCAGTCAACAAGGTCATTCTGGTCGGAAATCTTGGCCGCGATCCTGAAGTTAGGAATTTCCAAAACGGGGGCAAAGTATGCAACCTGCGCATCGCAACATCCGAAACCTGGAAAGACCGCAATACCGGCGAGCGTCGTGAGCGCACCGAGTGGCACTCGGTCGCGATCTTCAACGAAGGGCTTGTCCGCGTGGCGGAGCAATATCTGCGCAAAGGCTCGAAGGTCTATCTCGAAGGGCAATTGCAGACCCGCAAATGGCAGGACCAATCTGGGCAGGACCGTTACTCGACTGAGGTTGTTCTTCAGGGGTTCGGCTCGACCCTTGTTATGCTTGATGCACGCGGTGAAGGCGGAGGCGGTTACGGCGGCGGACAGTCAGGCAGCTATGGCGGCGGTCAGGCGGGCGGCGGCTATGGCGATCCTTATGGCGGACAGTCCAGCGCTCCTGCCCCTGCATCCGGCGGAATCGACGACGACGAGATTCCGTTCTAAGGCAAACGGAGACGAAACATGACATGGTCCTTCTCACTCGGCCGGGTACTGGGGTCGGAACTGAGGGTCCATGTCACCTTTTTCCTACTACTGGGCTGGGTCGCCTTTGCCGCCTATTCCAAAGGCGGCGTGCCCGCCGCGATCGACAACCTGATCTTTGTTCTGGCCCTGTTTGCCTGCGTTGTCGCGCATGAGTTTGGCCACGCGCTGATGGCGCGGCGCTATGGCATCAAAACCCCTGACATCACATTGCTGCCCATCGGCGGGCTCGCCCGGCTCGAACGGATGCCCGAGAAGCCTATGGAAGAAGTCTGGGTCGCTCTGGCCGGGCCGGCAGTGAATATTGTGATCTGGATCGTTTTGATGGCCATGGGGGCCGGAATGACACTGGACTCCCTGACCCGGATCGATTCGACCAGTGCCGGACTGTTGAACCGGCTGGCCTATGTGAATTTGTTGCTGGCCGTATTCAACATGATCCCGGCCTTCCCTATGGATGGCGGCCGGGTATTCCGCGCATTTTTGTGTCTGAAGATGGACCGGGTAAAAGCCACACGTATCGCCGCCCTTGCGGGTCAGGTCGTGGCGGTGGCGTTTGGTTTTCTCGGGCTGAGTACAGGTAACCCTCTGCTGGTTTTGATCGCCGTTTTCGTGTTCGTCGCAGCCAATGCCGAAAGTCACGATGTGGCCATGCGCTCGGTCGCGCGGCGGGTGCTGGCCCGCGACGCTATGATTACCGAGTTTCACTCCCTATCGCCCAACGACACGCTTGCAACCGCCGCACAGGCCGTCATTCACACCACGCAACACGAGTTCCCCGTGTTGGGTCCGAATGGAGACTTGCTTGGTTTTATTGCGCGCGGCACGCTGTTTACTGCCATGGCGCAAGAGGCACCTCGGTCCGATCTGGCAACTTCGATCATGGAAACCGAGATTCCGCGTGTTGAATTGACCACCGGCTTGGAAACCGTGCTGGAGAAACTTCACAAGGGTGCTCCCGCCGTCGCAGTTTGCACGCAGGCCGACGCAATGGTTGGCTACATCACCCGCGAAAACATCGGTGAATTGATGGTGATCCGCGGACGCTGATCAGACCGTTGCCAAGGCGTCTTCCAGCACGGACAATACAGCGTCCCTTGGGACGTCCGAAGTGACGAACGCCTGCCCGATCCCGCGCGCCAGAATAAACCGCAGCTGGCCGTCGATGACCTTTTTATCCTGCGCCATCAGGTCAACCAGCGCTTCGGCATCCGGCAGATCTCCGGGAATGTCCGCCAGATCGGTTTTCATTCCCATCGCGCGCAAATGTGCCCGCACACGACTTGGATCCTCTTGCGAGCACAGCCCAAGACGAGAGGACAGCTCAAACGCCAGTGCACAGCCGATGGCAACGCCTTCACCGTGCAGCAATCGATCAGAATACCCGGTGGCCGCTTCAAGCGCGTGACAGAAAGTGTGTCCAAGGTTCAGCAACGCACGGTCGCCCTGCTCAGTCTCGTCGCGGGCTACGATATCGGCCTTCATCTGAACCGAGCGTGTAACCGCACGCACGCGCGCGGCCATATCGCCACCCGAAACGTCGGGACCGTTTCTTTCGAGCCATTCAAAGAACTCTGCATCGCCCAGCAGGCCGTACTTGACCACCTCGCCATAGCCCGACAGGAAATCCCGTTGGGTCATGGTGCCCAGAACCGAGGTGTCCGCCAGAACCAGAGACGGCTGATGGAATGCCCCGATCAGGTTTTTGCCCTGTGGAGCGTTGATGCCGGTTTTTCCGCCAACAGAACTGTCCACCTGCGCCAGCAACGAGGTCGGTATCTGGACGAAACGGACACCGCGACGCAAAACGGCCGCAGCAAATCCCGCAAGATCACCAATGACCCCGCCACCCAAGGCGACAACCACGTCGCGACGTTCTACCTTTTCCGACAACAGCCACTCAACCGCGCGCTCGAAATGCGGCCAGCTTTTGGTGGCTTCTCCTGCGGGCAAGGCCAGCGAGGTCATCTCGATACCAGCTGTTGCCAGGCCATCCCGCAACGCATTCAGATGTAACTCGGCCACGTTCTCGTCCGTCAGAACGGCGACCTTAGGCCGGTGCAACAAGGGTGCAATCATCGTGCCGGATTGTTCCAGCAGGTCAGGCCCGATTTCCACGTCATACGAGCGTTTGCCCAACTCTACATGTACGGTTTGGTGCATTTACTTCCGTTCCAATACGTCAGGGCGCGTCAACATCGACTCCACCACCCGGTCCACCATATTTTCAATCGAGGTTTCGCCATCGGACTCAACTGTCAGCCCTGCCTGCGCATAAACCGGGACGCGGGCCTCATACAAGGCGCGCAAGGTCGCATAAGGGTCAGCCGTGCGCAGCAAAGGCCGTGTGTCCTTATGTTTGACCCTGTTCCACAACACCTTCAAGTCAGCCCGCAGCCAGACCGAAACCCCGCGTTCAGTGATCATCTGGCGGTTCTGATCGGAAAGAAAAGCGCCGCCGCCAGTTGACAGGATGCCTTTTTCCTCGTCCAGCAGACGTCCGATGACCTGACTTTCCTTGGCGCGAAAGAACGGTTCACCATCACGCTCAAATATCTCGGGGATGGTCATATTGGCAGCCGATTCGATCTCGGCGTCGCTGTCGAGGAAGGGAACACCCAGCCTTGCGGCCAAAGCACGGCCCACAGCCGTCTTTCCGGCCCCCATCATGCCAACAAGAACGACGGTTTTGTGCAGTTCAAAGACCGCATCAGTACCTTCTGTGTGGGCGTTATGCTTAATTTCGCTCATTTCAACGTGAATGACGTGATCTTACGAAAAATGCCAGCTATAACTATGGCAAAAGACAAAATTGGGGCAGCGTTGAGCAATGGGCCGTCTGATCAAGTTCTTGATATATATTGTTTGCCTGAGTTTTGTCGGGCTGGTGGGATATGCTTATCTGGGTCCGATATTTGGGGTGGATTTCTCGGCCCCGCAGGACGAAATTCGAGAGCCGGTAATCCTGAATGTTGAATAAAGCCGCACTGGCTGCCTTATTGCTGGCTGGATCAGCGCAGGCGCAACAGGCTCCTCTTTCCGTCATCGATTGGCTGACGGACCCTCCGGAAAACCTGCCAGGGACTGTCCTGTTGGAACCACCGGTCACGGAGACGGGCATTCAGCCGGATATCCAAGTCTCTCCGCTTGAGGCACTGTCACAGCCGTTGGGGCTTGTGTCGTCGTCGGTGACTGGCCTGCCGGTGCACCTTTGGCAGAATAGTGATGCCGACCGGCTGGCCGAGCTGATCACCGATGTGCCGGTTCGCTATAACCCCGCCATGCAGCGGTTGTTGTTTACGCTGATCCTGTCCGAGGCCCGCGCACCTGCCAGTTCCGGCGCCGAGGAAACGCTACTATTGGCCCGCATCGACCGATTGATGCAACTTGGCGCAGCCGACCCGGCGCAATCGCTGGTCCAATTGGCCGGTCCGACCGACACACGCGACAGGTTCCAGCGCTGGTTTGACGCCACTTTACTTACTGGAGACGAGGATCGCAGCTGTACGTCCCTGATCGCGAAGCCACACCTGTCTCAGGACTACGCCGCGCAAATATTCTGCAAGGCGCGGCGTGGAGACTGGCCATCAGCCGCCCTCACACTGGAAGCGGCGCACGCATTGCAGATATTGCCACCAGATGAGCTGGATGTGCTGGATCGCTTTCTCAGCCCCGAGTTGTTTGAAGAAGCCGAATACCTTCCGCAACCAGATGATCCCAGCCCACTGACCTTTCGCCTGTTTGAGGCGATCGGAGAACGCCTGCCATCGGCCCCTCTGCCCCGTGCCTTTGCAAATGCCGATCTGCGGGACGTAGCCGGGTGGAAAGCGCAGATCGAAGCGGCTGAGCGGCTGACCCGCATCGGCGCGCTGACCCCCAACCAATTGCTGGGGCTGTATACCGAGCGCTCTCCAGCCGCGTCCGGCGCAGTTTGGGACAGGGTCGCGGCCGTGCAACGGTTCGAGTCTGCACTGGATTCGCGCAATCCCGACAAAATCGCCCGGGCTTTAAATACTGTGTGGACGCAAATGCGCCTGATCGGATTAGAGGTACCCTTTGCAGAATTGTTCGCAGAACGCCTGTCGCAGATAGAGCTGACGGATCCGTCGGCGGAACAGCTGCGCTGGCGTATCCTGCTGTTGTCCGAACTGTATGAAACAGCGGCCCTTTCTGTGCCCGGTCAATCCGACGAAAATCACTTTCTGGCGGCGTTAGCGCAAGGCGATCCGGGGCGCGCGCGCTCTCCTTCACCTCTGGCGGATGCGGTTGCGCAAGGGTTTGCATGGGCTGCTCCGGTCCCGCCGAATATCGAAACGATGCTAAACAATGATCAATTGGGTGAGGCGGTTTTGGAGGCCATGGGCCGGTTCGCGCATGGGTCGCGCGGCAACCTAGTCGATTTGACAGCAGCCATTGCGACGCTCCGCCGTGTGGGTCTTGAGGACACCGCCCGCCGCGCCGCGCTGAACTTGCTGATCCTGCAGGGCAGTTGATCGTGGTAGCCCCAGCGACGCAGGACTTGTGGATTTCCACCTTTTTACAAGCTCAGGCCGCTGAATTGGGCGCAGCGACCAATACGCTGCTAGCCTATGGCCGCGATCTGAAAGAATTCTCGGCCTGGTTGGAACGTCGAAAAACGGGTTTTCCTGACACACAGAGAGAACAGATTGAGCAATACCTGATTGATTGCGACGCACAGGGCCTGTCCCGTTCCACGCGCGCACGTCGGTTGTCCGCGATCAAGCAACTGTTCCGGTTCGCCTTCGAAGAAGGTTGGCTTGAAGCTAACCCCGCCATTCAGATCAAAGGCCCCGGTCGACAAAAACGCCTGCCCAAAACGCTGGATGTCGCTGAAGTCGATCGTTTGCTTGAGGCCGCGCGCCGCACCGGTCGCAACGATGCAGACCGGGTGCGCAACACCTGCCTGATGGAGGTTCTTTACGCCACGGGAATGCGGGTGACCGAATTGGTTTCGCTGCCAGTCTCCTCGGCCCGAGGTGACCCCCGGATGCTGCTTGTGCTGGGCAAAGGTGGCAAGGAACGGATGGTGCCACTGTCGCCTCCGGCGCGCGATGCGTTGGCGGCGTGGTTGCTTATCAGGGACGAGGCCGAGGACAAGCAGGTTGCAGAAGGTGCTCAGCGTTCCAAGTTCCTGTTTCCGTCTCGCGGCAAATCCGGCTATCTGACCCGGCACAGGTTTTTTCTGCTGGTCAAGGAACTGGCCGTAGAAGGTGGCGTTTCGCCGGAAAAAGTGACACCACACACCCTGCGCCATGCCTTTGCCACGCATCTTCTGGCCAATGGCGCTGATCTGAGGTCGATCCAGACCCTGCTGGGCCATGCCGACGTGGCGACCACGGAAATCTACACCCATGTCCTGGACGAACGCCTGTCAGAGCTTGTGTTGCAACATCACCCGCTGGCGAAAGACGGCGATGACGACGGCTAACCCCTTGATCCACAGCATGCGCACCCCCATAACGGATGCAGTATCACGAACAACTAAGGACCGATGGAACCCTCTTCTGCTTCTCTGATCGACGGCGCATTCTGGTTTACCACAGGCGCCATTCTACTTTTGCTTGTCCTATCGGGCTTTTTCTCGGGTTCTGAAACGGCATTGACCGCCTCGTCGCGCGGAAAACTGCGTGCGCAGGCCGACAAAGGGTCGCGCGGTGCGCAGAAGGCCCTGGACATCACTGACGATAACGAGCGACTGATCGGTTCGGTCCTGTTGGGCAACAACCTTGTCAACATCCTTGCCGCATCGCTTGCGACTGCGCTTTTCACACGGCTGTTCGGTGAAAGCGGCGTTGCGCTGGCAACGCTGGTGATGACCCTTCTAGTCCTGATCTTTGCCGAGGTTCTTCCCAAGACCTACGCGATCACCAATTCGGAAAAGGCGGCCGCTGCCGTAGCACCGATCATCGGTGTCGTCGTGACGGTGTTTTCACCCATCGTTGCAGCCGTGCGCCTGCTGGTACGTGGTGTTCTGCGCCTGTTTGGCGTCCAGATCGACCCGGACAGCAACATTCTCGCCGTGCGCGAGGAAATCGCCGGGGCATTGCAGCTTGGTCATTCCGAAGGCGTGGTCGAAAAGGAAGACCGCGACCGTATCCTTGGCGCGCTTGATCTGGGCGATCGTACGGTTGAAGAGATCATGTTGCACCGCTCGAATATTGAGATGATCGATGCAGACGCTTCGCCCGAGGCCATCCTTCAGCAATGCCTGAAAAGCAGCCACACCCGCCTGCCCGTATTTCGGGATGAACAAGAAAACATCGTGGGTGTCGTACACGCCAAGGATCTGTTCCGCGCAATGTACGCCCATGCCGGCGGCAGTGAGAACGCCGATAACCGACTGAAAGAGTTCGACATCCTCAAGGTCGCGAACGATCCCTATTTTGTTCCGGAAACCACCACTCTGGACGATCAGATGCGCGAATTCCTCCGGATGCACAGCCACTTTGCGCTGGTGGTGGATGAATACGGTTCGCTGCGCGGGCTTATCACGCTTGAGGATATCCTCGAGGAAATCGTGGGCGAGATCGCGGATGAGTTCGACATAGACGAAGACGTTTCTGTAACCCGAACCGAAGATGGGCAGTTTCTGGTCGAAGGAGCCACCACGATCCGCGACGCCAACCGCGCGATGGATTGGTCCCTGCCCGACGATGAGGCAAATACCATTGCCGGTCTGGTCATTCACGAAGCGCAGATGATCCCAACCGTCGGTCAGGTCTTTTCTTTTCACGGCTTTCGCTTTGAGGTGACAAAACGTCAAGGCAACCGGATCACCGAACTGAAAGTTCGCCCTCTCTGAGGACAACCCAAAAAACTGCAAGATTCCACCGGCGTTCTAATCCGAGCGCCGGTTTTCTTTTAGACAACCACCGTATCCTTCCTGTTTGGGTTAGCCAGCAGGCGCCGAACCCGGATCGCCTTCCGCGACACTTTCTGTCGCTGAAGCTATTGCAAAGGCAGCTTTCCTATTGAGACTGACGGCATAGCCATCAGGAGACGTGCATGAAACTCACAACCCAAGTTGCAGTCATCGGCGGCGGAGTCGTTGGATGTTCCGTACTCTATCACCTGACCAAGCTGGGGTGGACTGACGTGATGCTGTTGGAACGCTCCGAGCTGACCAGCGGGTCGACCTGGCACGCGGCGGGCGGGTTTCACACCCTGAACGGCGACACCAACATGGCGGCGCTCCAGGGATATACGATCCGGCTGTATAAAGAGCTGGAAGAGATTACCGGCATGTCCTGCGGTCTGCATCATGTGGGCGGAGTGACGCTGGCAGATAATCAGGATCGGTTCGACATGTTGCTGGCGGAACGCGCCAAGCATCGGTTCATGGGGTTGGAGACGGAAATCGTTGGTCCGGAGGAGATCAAAAAGATGGCTCCTATCACCAACACCGACGGGATCATCGGCGCGCTTTATGATCCGCTGGACGGTCATCTTGATCCGTCGGGGACCACCCATGCCTACGCCAAAGCGGCCCGGATGCGAGGCGCTACGATCGAAACGCACTGCATGGTGCGCGAAACCATCCAGCGCACCGATGGAACATGGGATGTGGTCACCGACAAGGGTACGATCCATGCCGAACACATCGTCAATGCCGGTGGCCTTTGGGCGCGCGAGGTTGGCGCGATGGCGGGCGTCTATTTCCCCCTACACCCGATGGAACACCAGTATCTGGTGACAGACTCGATCCCTCAGATCGAGGCGATCATCGACGCTGGCGGCGAGCATCCGCATGTAATGGACCCTGCTGGCGAAAGCTATCTGCGGCAGGAAGGGCGCGGGTTGTGTATTGGGTTCTATGAACAGCCCTGCAAACCCTGGGCTGTCGATGGCACACCGTGGCAGTTCGGCCACGAACTGCTGCCCGACGATTATGACAAGATCACCGACAGTATCGAATTTGCCTACAAACGCTTCCCCGTTCTGGCCGAGGCTGGCGTCAAATCGGTGATCCATGGACCGTTTACCTTTGCGCCTGATGGCAACCCACTCGTCGGGCCGGTGCCGGGCATGCGCAACTATTGGTCCGCCTGTGGCGTGATGGCCGGGTTCAGTCAGGGCGGCGGTGTTGGCCTGACGTTGGCGCAATGGATGATCGAAGGAGAGCCTGAGCGCGATGTGTTCGCCATGGATGTCGCCCGCTTCGGCGACTGGGTCGGGCCTGGCTATACGCGCCCGAAGGTGATCGAGAACTATCAGAAACGCTTTAGCGTCGCCTACCCCAACGAAGAACTGCCGGCCGCGCGTCCGAACCGGACCACCCCGATGTACGATATCTTCAGCGATCTGGGCGCGGTTTGGGGTCAGCAATACGGGCTGGAGGTTGCGAACTATTTTGCGCAGGGTGACGAACCGGGCTACGAAACGCCCTCATTCCGCCGCTCGGATGCATTCGAGGCGACCGGGCGCGAGGTGCGCGCTGTGCGCAATGGTGTCGGCATCAACGAAGTCCATAATTTCGGCAAGTATCGCATCACCGGCCCGGGTGCGCGCGACTGGCTGGACAGGGTCATGGCGGGGCGCATCCCAAAGCCGGGGCGGCTTTCGCTGACACCGATGCTGTCGCACAAGAGCAAGCTGATCGGGGATTTCACCGTTTCCTGTTTGGCCGAAACCGAATTCCAACTAACGGCGTCATATGGCAGCCAGGCCTTCCATATGCGGTGGTTCCTGCAGCATCAGGATGACGGCGTTACAATTGAAAACATCAGCGATTGTCTGAACGGCTTTCAGATCGCTGGACCAACGGCGGCAACGGTTTTGGCTGCCTGTACCCGTACGGACATCTCGGACCTCAGGTTCCTTGATGTTCGCCGCATGACCATCGGTATGACCGATTGCACCGTTCAAAGGGTCAGCTACACGGGCGATCTGGGGTACGAAATCTACTGTGATCCGATGGCCCAACGGCAATTGTGGTGGACCCTTTGGCAGGCTGGCCAGCCCCACGGCATGGTGCCCTTTGGCATGCGCGCGATGATGAGCCTGCGGTTGGACAAGTTCTTTGGGTCTTGGATGAGCGAGTTCTCACCCGACTACTCTGCCGCGGAAACCGGGCTGGATCGCTTTATTGCCTTCACGAAGAACACCGACTTTATCGGTCGCGCCAAAGCCGAGCTTGAACGCTCCGAGGGGACCGCGCGCAAGCTGGTCTCGTTCGAAGTGGATGCAGACGACGCTGACGTGAATGCGTATGAGCCGATCTGGCTGGATGGTGCGGTCGTCGGATTCTGCACCTCGGGCGGGTATTCCCATTATGCCGGCAAATCCATCGCAATAGGTTTCCTGCCCTCGGATCGCATACGTGACGGCTTGGAGGTCGAGATTGAGATACTGGGCCAGATGCGCAAGGCGCGTGTGATCTCAACCCCACTGTTCGACGCGGACGGTGAACGTATGCGGGGATGACAAAAGACGGCTACGGCGGCTATGTGAAGGTATGACAGACATTCCCATTATCCTTCTGGCCGCCGGACAATCCCGCCGCATGGCTGGCACGGACAAGCTGATGCAAAGCGTCGATGGCATGCCCCTGCTACGGCGATCTGCACAAACAGCGTTGCAGGTAGGCCCGGTGATCGTTGCGCTTCCGCCTGCTCCGAATCCTCGCCAGGACGCCTTGAAAGGTATGGATGTTGTTGCAGTTGAAATACCCGACGCTGATGAGGGCATGAACGCCAGTTTGCGCGGTGCTCTTGCGCATGTGCCCGCCGATGCCGGGGCTGTCATGGTTTTACTGGCAGATTTGCCGGAAATCACAGTTGGTGACCTGAAGCAAGTCGCAGAGTCTGTCCAAGGATATCCAAATTGCTTGATCTGGCGTGGGGCGACAGCCACAGGAAAGCCCGGCCATCCGGTTGTGTTTGCCCGTCCGCTGTTCAGAGAGCTCAGGCAACTTACAGGCGATGAGGGTGCTCAGTCCGTTGTGCAGGCGCATAAGAATGCAGTGCATCTTCAACCACTACCCGGTCAAAACGCCCTGTTGGATCTGGACACTCCCGAGGATTGGGCACGCTGGCGGGCCGGGAAGGCCACATAACCGGCCTGCCAAAATAGAAACGGCCCGGTCGATACCGACCAGGCCGCTTGCCCAAAACAGGACTACCACTTTTCACCAATCCTGAAAACGCTGCCAAAAATGCCTATGGCACCCTGGCTATTCCGCCGCTGAACCTAAACAAGACCCCCTCGTTAACATGCCGCTTAGCGTTTCCAGTGACTGTGACAAGCCGTTGGCACCCCCTAGTGCCGTCGGCTCCCCCTTCGCTTGGGCAAGATCATCGTCACCCAAACGGTGCTTCCAAACAATGTAAAATTGGAAAGAACGGTTAATTTTTGGCGTCTCGGAATGGTTTTTGCGCAACATCCCGCCGAGGCGAAATCTACCTATAGAAGATCAATGAACTGCCCATTTTAGTCCAAACCTGACGTTATGCATATTCTTTATTAGTTATATATAAAAGTTATAGGGCGCATATGCACTTGATTTGACCAGGCTGCAGAAACACACCACAACCAAGAGATGAGCGAATTTTCGCCAAGGCCTTCCAGCGATCCTTTGTTACCAAAACTGAATCAATTCAGGTTAAATCAGGGTTTGACTTTTAAATTGGCAACAATGGCCGATTCGTGACAAGCGATTCGCTATTATCTCGGCGGAACGTCGGCATACGACGACCTGTTTGTGGCGAAATTAAGATTTCTTAATCCTCAGCACAGGAAACTCACAGGTTGATGCCTCATCTCCTCGGTTAACGCGCGGCTGCAATCGCGTGAAATAAACAGGAGACAAAAATGAGCATCCGTAAATCCTCGCTGCTTTTGCCACGTGCAACAGGCCTCGTTGGCGCATCCGCGCTTGGCGCCGCGCTGCTGGCCACGACCGCCCTGCCCTCGCTGGCAGACGAAGCCCTGGCTGATCTGGTTGAAAGCGTGTCCCCCTCGGTGGTGACCATCATCGCCGAACAGGACATTGTGCCCGTGCAAGCACCGGGACAGGGACAGAATTTTGATTTAGAAGACCACCCCTTTGGTGAATTCTTCAAACGCTTCGGAGCGCCTGAGGGCTTTCAGGCACCGCAGCGTGGACCATCGCAAGGCTTGGGATCGGGGTTTGTACTCGACGAAGCCGGGTACATCATCACGAACCACCATGTTGTCGACAATGCCTCGACCGTGACCGTCCGTCTGAGCAACGACCGTAGTTTCAAAGCCGAAATCGTGGGCACCGACCCGCTGACCGATATCGCCGTCCTTAAGATCGACGCCGGCGAAGCGCTGCAAGCCGTTGAGATCGGGGACAGTGACGTTATCCGCGTGGGTGAGGACGTCGTGGCCATCGGCAACCCGTTTGGCCTGCATTCGACCGTGACCACGGGCATCGTTTCAGCCAAAGGCCGCAATATCTCGGCCGGGCCCTACGCTGAATTCATTCAGACCGATGCGGCCATCAACAAGGGCAACTCGGGCGGTCCACTGTTCAACATGGAAGGCGAAGTGATTGGCGTGAACTCGGCCATCTACTCGCCCACCGGCGGGTCGGTTGGTCTGGGCTTTGCCGTGACCTCGAACATCGTTGAACATATCGCCGCGGATCTGCGCGATGATGGTCAGGTCAGCCGTGGCTGGCTGGGTGTTTCAATCCAGAATGTCAGCCCAGAGATCGCGGCGGCTATGGGGATCGATGCCTCGACCGGCGCACTTGTGTCAGATGTCGTCGCGGGCAGCCCCGCAGAGGGCGTGTTGGAGCAAGGTGACGTTATCCTGACCTTCAACGATGAAGCCGTCGATTCCAGCAGCGACCTGCCGATCCTTGTCGGCACGACCAAAGTCGGTACCGACAGTGTCATGACCGTTCTGCGTGATGGAAAAGAGCAACAGATCGAGTTGACAATCGGACAGCATCAAAGCGCCTCGGCCGAGATCGACAAATCGGTGGACGAAGGTATCTCGGGCACCGCGTTGGGCGTGACCGTCGCACCGCTGACCGACAGCAACCGCGCACAAATGGGCGTAGCTGAGAATGTCGATGGTGTCGTTGTGACTGATCTGAAGCCCGACAGCCCTGCTGCCAAGGCTGGTCTGCAACGCGGCGACGTGATCGTAAAACTGGGCGGTCAAAAGACCGCCTCACCCGACGCGCTGAAGGCTGCGCTGGACAGCGAAAAGACTGACCCCGCGCTGGTGCTGATCAACCGGGGCGGAAACCAGATCTTCGTGGCGGTGGAAATCGCCTGACCCGAAGTCCGCGTGCGCCATTTGATGGGGATTTCTGGCGTGCGCCTCCTCGGCGGATTGAATTGTCCGCATTCCGCCGGGACTGCCGGGTGCGCTGCAACGCACCCGGCACGTAATTTACGCAAATCATGTGCTTTTCCAGAAATTTGTGTTTAAATCCCGATAGAAAGGAACCCGAAACATGAGCCGCCGCCTGCTGATCGTCGAAGATGACGAGGACACTCGTGAGTTCATCGCCAAGGGCTTTGGCGAAGAAGGCTATGTGGTCGAGCAGGCCGCAGATGGCCGCGAGGGTCTGTACCACGCCACCGATGGCGGGTTTGACGCCATTGTGCTGGACCGGATGCTTCCCGGTCTTGATGGCCTTTCGCTGATCCGATCCTTAAGGGCGGCTGGGGTCAAGACCCCTACCCTGATGCTGACCGCAATGAGCGCGGTTGACGAAAGGGTTAAGGGGTTGCGGTCGGGTGCGGATGATTATCTGGTCAAACCGTTTTCGTTTCAGGAACTCCACGCGCGGATCGAAGCCCTATTGCGGCGCCCGCAGGAATCTGAGGAAACCGCGACGCTGACCTGCCGCGACCTGGAAATGGATCTGTTAACGCGCAAGGTCACCCGCGACGGGCACGAAATATCCCTGACCCCGCGTGAGTTCCAGATCCTTGAATTCTTCCTGCGCCGCAAGAACCGCGTCGTATCGCGCACCATGCTGCTGGAAGGTGTCTGGGATTACCATTTTGACCCAAATACCAACGTGGTCGACGTCCATATTTCAAAACTGCGCCGCCAGTTGGATGAAGGCGACAGGCCGCCGTTGATTGAAACGGTTCGAGGTGCGGGTTACATGATATCCGATGGATAACCTGCGACTTTCGTTCAATAATTCTCGCACCCGCCTCGTTCTAGCCAGCATGGTTCTCAGCACATTGCTGACGGCCATCGTGCTGGGGCTTGTATACTTCACCGCCAATCGCAGTATCGAGGGCGAGACCCGTTCAGTGGTATCCGCCGAATTAACCGGTCTGGCCGATGAATATGAACGGCGCGGCCTATTCGGGCTGTTGCAAGCCATTGAACGCAGGATTCCAACTGCGTCCGAACGGGATGCTTTGTATCTTTTGACTGACCGGTTCGGTGTAAAGCTGGCCGGAAACCTCAAGCACTGGCCTGCGGACGTCACAGCAGGCAGTGGCTGGGTTGATTTGGAACTTCGCCGCGCCGATAACGACCAGTTGGTCCCGATCTCGGCCGCCTCGGTCCGCTTGCCGGGCGGCGAACGCCTGCTAGTAGGTCGTGATGCCCTTGCACGGCAGCAATTTGACAGGGCGCTGTTGCGCGCGGTTGGCTTGGCGCTTGCAATTGCACTGGCGCTAAGCCTTTTGACCGGCTGGCTTTTCACGCGGCTGGTGTTCACTCGCCTGTCCGAGTTTGCGGGAACAGCGGAAAACATCGTGTCAGGTGATCTGTCCCGCCGCATGCCTTTGCGCGGAACCGGGGACGAGCTGGATCAAGTGGCCGGAACCCTGAACAGCATGTTGGACCGGATTGAGGAACTGATCAGCAATCTGCGCACAACCTCGAATTCAATCGCCCATGACCTGCGATCCCCGCTGTCCCGCCTGCGTCAAAGGGTCGAGTCACTGTCTGACCCATCCAAAAGCGATCTGGACCGCGACGTCGACGTGGCACGCGCGACAGCGGAAATCGACCACGTGCTGCGCGTTCTTGGGCAGTTGACCGAAATTTCTCGCGCCGAGGCCGGTGTCGGGCGGGAACAGTTCGAACCCGTGGACTTGCAGCAACTGATCGGTGACGTCGTCGAGTTGTACGAACCAGTTGCCGCCGATCAGGGCATCTCGCTTGAGGTCGTCGGCACCGCCCACACTGTTCAGGGGCACCGCCCGCTTCTGTCTCAAGCGCTGTCAAATCTTCTGGAAAATGCCATGCGTTATGCCCCGGAAAAGACGGCAATCACGATCACCCTGTCAGAAAGCGGTCCCTACACCTGCCTGAGCGTGCGTGACCGGGGCCCTGGTGTCCCTGAAGAGGATTTGCCACGTTTGCAGGTGCCGTTTGTGACGCTCGATCCCGCAAGGACCGAGCGCAACTCAGGGCTGGGCCTGGCGCTGGTCGCGGCGATTTCTCACATGCATCAAGGCGCTTTCGAGGCGCGCAACTGCGACCCTGGACTTGAGGCCACGATCAAACTGGCGCGCAAGCCCTAGATTGGCGCACCTTTGATCGCCATCATCTTGTTTTTATAACGTTTGTCTGCCGTCACATCTGTTCCGAACCAGTCGGGCGGCGTGTATGCCTGCGCCTCGGCCTCTGTGTCGAATTCCACTTCGACCAGCCGCAGCGGCGCGAGGTTTCCCAGAAAGATGTCCAGCTCAAACACGCGCCCATCCGGCATTTTTCCGGTATAACGCTCTTTCTCAACCCGACGTGCTTCGGTTTCCGGCCAGAAGGTTTCGAATTGCTCGGCCGTGATCTCGGCTTCGCGTTCCACCCGCACCAAGGAGCCCGCTCCTTTGAGCGTCAAAAAATACCTGTCATTCTTTTGCCGCAGACGCAATTCCGTGGAATCGTCCGGTGCAGTCAGATAGCCTTGGCGGATGACGGCCTTATCCGCGCCGCTCAGGTCGGGCAATTCCGCCACCAGAAACTTGCGTTCAATTTCGGTGCTCATCGCTTTGAAACCACTCCGTTTTCCATCTCGTCGTACAGCTTTTGATATGCCAAGCTGGCGGCGCTGCGCGGGGCGAATTCACTGACTGGCGCACGGTTCTGCCCCATCCTTTCGATATCCGCCGCAAACGGGATTGAGCTGTGCAGGAACCGTTTGCGATAGTGCTTTCGCATCGCATCCATAGTCTCAAGGTGCAGGGTCTTGCGCTGTTGCACCATGGAAAAGAATGCCGTCAGCTTATTCTTCGACAACTTGTTGGCATCGAAAAAACCGACCAACTGATCGAAAGACCGCTCAGACAGAGTCGTCGGGATGACCGGAACCACGATCTGATCGGCCGCTTTGAAGATGTTTTCCGACAGGGTCGAAAAGTTGGGCGGGCAATCCAGAATGATCACCTCATAATCGCTGCCCGCCGAGATCAGCGCTTTTTTCAGCCGCGACCGCGTGTTCCGCATCCGTGACAGGAAGACGTCAAAATCCCGAAAGGTCATGTTTGCTGGCAGCACGTCCAGCCCCTCGAAGTCACTGGCGCGAATGGATTTAGTAAAGCGCGCGACATCCTCAAAGAACCTTGCATCCGTCAGCTTTTTGGATGGTTTGACGCGCAGATAAAACCCAGACGCCCCTTGCGGATCCAGGTCGCATAGCAAAACACTGTGCCCCGCTGCCGCGTAAGCATGGGCCAGATTGACCGAGGTGGCGGTTTTACCCACACCGCCCTTGTTGCTGTAACAGGCAATGATCTTCACTTCTCAGCCCTCCTTTTGATGAAACAAACTGCGGAACAGGTGCCGGATGTCCGGGCTGTCGAAATGCTTGAAACTTGCGATGACACGGTCACGTTCCGCCAATTGGCGCTGATCCAGAACAGAAATCAGCCCTCCCACGGACAAGGCCAACTGCGCATCAGCGCGGCCTTGCATATTGGTGTGCAGTTTCACAAAATTCAGAAGCGCCTCTTGTTGGACTGAGAAATCATTGAACAGGCCCAGATTATCCTGCAGCTTTTTCAATGGCTTGATGATCGTTTTGAATGCCTTTGCGTCGAACAAAGGGGCAAAGAACTCTATAAGATAACGCAGTTTTTTGCAGTCGATCCGCAATTTATGAACATCTTCATCAGGCGTGTCCGAAGTGATACGTTGCGCCAGTTTGCAGGTTTTCCGGTATCGCTTCCAGATTAGGGCGCGCGCGTATTCATAGGCAGGTCGATCTGCATTTGGGCCAGACTGCAGGTTTGTCGGATCAGCGAATAGTTCGGTCAACTTTTTCATCTGATTGTCATAGTTTTGCGTCCGAAAACGCCGGGACAGACGGCCAAGTGCCTGACTGCGTTCCTTTTCGAATTGCGCAAACATGGCCACGGCACCTTCATGAAGGTTCGGCGGTATAAAATTGAAGTAACTGTCTTTTTCCAACAGATAGACGTCCAAATCCCGCGCTCGTCCAGTGGGTTCCATCAGACCGGAAAACTCGCGCTTTAACGCAGCGGTTTGTTCAGGCGAGAGCACCCCCTTGAACAGGCTGATCACAGATCGCACGCGGCGCAGGGAAACGCGGTAGTCATGCAGAAATTCAGTATCGATATCATCGATCACGCCCGCCTCATTCTGGCGCGCGACCGCCAGATAGGTGCGAATGATGTCGGTGGCGACCTCGATTGATGGTTCTTGTTTACTAACGCGGATTTCGGGCTTGGCCCTGTATATGGTCGCGTCGGGAAACAACCAGTCGAACAATGGCTTCGCCTTGCTTTTGCCAGCCTCCAACTTAGGCAGCTTTTCACAAACAGTCCTATACGCCCGGTCATATCCGCGCATGTGTTGAACGGTTACAACTGTTACCTGCCCCTGATCCGAGGACATCAACATCATCGTGCCGCGCACTTGCGTCTTTTGCAGGTCACCCAGAATGGCAAACGAGCGGTGTTTGGCCCTGCCCGCCCCGACGCTCATCAACGCGCGCAACTTGGGAAAGCCCGCTAGACCTGCCTTGACGGGTCCGACAGGTAATTCCTGCACGAACTTGCCGTGACCCTGACACCGCTGGGTTTCAATTCTACCGCAGCGCAACAAAAACAATGACCCATCAGTTTGGATCAAAACCTTAGCAGATGCCCTGAGGGATTGGTCATGGCAATCAAGAATATCAAAATTTCCAGCAGGTTGAGCGGCCTCGAACCGCAATGCCAATTCTTTCAAAGATTTAGTAAAACCCGCCTCATCGAATGTGCCCGGGATAACAAAACAGTTTTTGACCCGAGCCATTAAGAGCGTCCCTTTCACCGAGGATCCAGTACGTGATCATGAATTCATATTCCTGCGATCCGATCAACGACTAACTCCGTTGATCAACAGCAATGACCAAAACATCTGATTTTGCTCGAACAACCGAATGACTCTGTCCGGGCATTTGGCTAAGACGGGGGTATGTCTGATCCTGTTTCATCGATCCGCAATCTCGGCCCGGCATTTGAACAATCCTGCGCACGCGCAGGCATTCATTCTGCGCAGGAATTGCGCGATTTGGGAGCGGATGAAGCCTATGCGCGGCTATTGCAGGCGGGCACCCGACCGCATTTCATCGGATACTACGTGCTGGTGATGGGATTGCAGGGGCGCCCCTGGAACGACTGCAAGGGTGAGGAAAAGAAGGCGCTACGCGTAAAGTTCGACGCAATAAAATCCAGCGTCAGCACCGCCCCCGAAACCCAGATGATTTCTGATCTGGATGCAATTGGCATACGGGTCGCGCCGAAAGATCTAAAACAGGTCTGAAACGAAAAAGGCCGCACCTCCAATGGGATACGGCCCTGAACTTCGTCTGACGGCGGATTAGCCGACCAGTTCGATGCCCGAGAAGAAGTATGCGATTTCAACCGCAGCAGTTTCAGGCGCGTCCGAACCGTGGACCGAGTTTTCGCCAACCGATTCAGCGAACTCCGCGCGGATGGTGCCGGGTGCTGCGTCTGCGGGGTTGGTTGCGCCCATGACTTCGCGGTTCTTTGCAATGGCGCCTTCGCCTTCCAGAACCTGAACGACAACCGGCTCGGAGGACATGAATTCGCACAGTTCGTCATAGAACGGGCGCTCGGCGTGTACGTCGTAGAACTTGCCAGCCTGAGCTTTGGTCATGTGAATGCGCTTTTGCGCAACGATGCGCAGGCCAGCGTCTTCGAACTTGGCGTTGATCTTGCCAGTCAGGTTGCGACGGGTTGCATCAGGTTTGATGATCGAGAATGTGCGTTCCAGTGCCATATCGGCCTCTCCTTACTATATGGCGCGAGGTACGCGCCGAAATCCATCGCGCGCCGCCTAACACGGTATGTGCCTCATGAAAAGTGGAATGATTGCGCCAGTGGGTCTTGGCGATCAGATTGTGTCCGGCAAGGGCTCTGACGCGTCGATCCGGCGAACGTAAAGCACAGCAAGCAATCCGACAAAGCTGCTGGCGAACATCATGCCCAATACCAAATAGGGCCCATTTTCGGGGCTAACAAACGCGCCGGTCATCAAGGTCAGAACTGCGCCCAACGCCACGATTAGTGCCCCGGAAAGCCCCGCGGCGCTGCCTGCCAGATTGGGTCTCACGGACATTACGCCGGCCGAGGCGTTGGCATTCGTCAGCCCGTTACCGAAGCCCACGCAAATGGCCGAGCCGAAGAATACCCAGACTGAACCCAGACCTGCTGTGAACAACAGCAACCCGCAGAAAGGCCCAATAGAGGCAACGACCCGACCGATCAGGATCATCGTCGTCAGCTTCGTGTGTGCTGCGATACGCCCGGTGATGAAATTGCCCACCATGAAGCCGCCGGTAATAATTCCGATCCCCAGACCCAGCATGGCAGGGCTCAGGTCGAACCAGACCGCGGCGACCAGTGGCGCACCGGTGATAAAGCTGAAGAACCCGCCGATCGAGAATGCCGCGCACAGCGCGTAACCCCAGAACCGACGCGCGCGAAACAGGTGTGGGTATTCCTTTAACTGAGCCGAGAATGTTGCGGATCGGTTCGCATTTGTCTCACCCATGTCCGCCCACAAGAGCACCAGCATCCCCGCCCCCAGGACCGAGTACAAAATGAACCCGGCTCGCCAACCGAACAGCATATCCAGTGCGCCGCCCAGCATTGGGCCAAGCATCGGTGCCAAAGCCATTGCCATCGCAACATAGCCCAGTTTGCTGGCGGCCTCGTTCGGGGCATAGAGATCCCGGATTGAGGCGCTGGACAGCACGGGTCCGGCCACCACCGCTGCTTGAAGCAGACGGAAACCGAGGAATATCCAGATCGACTCGGCCAATACGCAGCCAACGGAGGCCACTGTGAAAAATACCATACAAATCAACAGGATCGGTCTGCGACCATATCGGTCGGACAACGGCCCCATGATCAATTGCAACACGGCCGACACCGCCAGATACCCGGCGACTGACAAGTTAATCAGTCCGTAGTCGACCTGAAAGCCCTCGGCCATCCTCGCAAGCGACGGCAGGAACATGTTCAACGACAGCACCGACAACGCCGTAGCGAAGATCAAAGTGACCAAAGAAGGAGGCGTCTGAGCCGCGCGCATAATGAAAACCGTCGAGTAATGCCAACCGGATCAGCGCTAACACATTGCCTGGATATTGAACATATCAAGCTGCTGGCGGCGGCAACAAGGCTCTGCTAAGAGCGCGTCATGCTACGGATTCAAGACATAACCTACGCGGTTGAAGGCCGCCCCCTATTCGATGGGGCCAATGCGACTATTCCCGACGGGCACAAGGTTGGTCTTGTGGGACGGAACGGTACGGGGAAGACAACCCTGTTCCGACTGATCCGGGGCGAATTGGCGCTGGAGTCAGGCAATATCAATGTCCCGAAGCGCGCCCGGATTGGCGGAGTGGCGCAAGAGGTGCCCTCCTCGGATGTGTCGCTGATCAACACGGTTCTGGCCGCCGATACCGAGCGCAGCGCGCTGATGGACGAGGCCGACACCGCGACCGATCCCACACGTATCGCTGAAATCCAGACCCGTCTGGTAGATATCGACGCCTGGTCTGCCGAGGCGCGCGCGGCCTCGATCCTCAAAGGTCTTGGGTTTGATGATGACGACCAGTTGCGCCCCTGCTCCGACTTCTCGGGCGGCTGGCGGATGCGCGTGGCGTTGGCGGCGGTACTGTTTTCACAGCCCGATCTGCTGCTGCTGGACGAGCCTACGAACTATCTGGACCTCGAAGGTGCGTTGTGGCTGGAGAGCTATTTGGCCAAATATCCGCATACCGTCATTATCATCAGCCACGACCGCGGGCTGCTGAACCGCGCGGTGGGGTCGATCCTGCATTTGGAAGACCGCAAGCTGACCTATTACGCGGTTCCTTATGACAAATTCGCCGAACGCCGCGCGGAACGACTGGCACAGGCGGAATCCGAGAACGTGAAAGCCAAGGCCCGGATCGCCCATCTGCAAAGCTTCGTGGACCGCTTTCGCGCCAAAGCTTCGAAAGCCGTGCAGGCCCAGTCGCGCCTGAAGATGATTGAGCGCATTCAACTGGTCGCGACCCCGCAAGAGGCCGCTTTGCGTGCCTTTAGTTTTCCGGAACCCGAAGAGCTGTCTCCGCCGATTGTCAATCTGGAGGGCGGCGTGACGGGCTATGGCGAAACCGAGGTGCTGCGCCGCCTGAACCTGCGTATTGATCAGGATGACCGGATCGCATTGCTGGGCAAGAACGGTCAGGGCAAGTCGACTCTGTCCAAGCTTCTGTCCGACCGCCTGCCCCTGATGGCGGGCAAGATGACCCGCAGCAACAAGCTGCGGATTGGTTATTTTGCGCAGCATCAGGTGGATGAGCTTTACGTGGATGAAACGCCGCTGGACCATCTGCGACGCCTCCGCCCGAACGAGGCTCCGGGCAAGTGGCGGTCGCGTCTGGCGGGATTCGGGTTGAACGCGGATCAGGCTGAAACCAAGGTTGGTCGTCTATCGGGCGGCCAAAAGGCACGCCTGTCGCTGCTGATCGCCACCATCGACGCGCCGCATATGTTGATCCTGGACGAGCCGACCAACCACCTGGATATCGAAAGCCGTGAAGCGCTGGTCGAAGCGTTGACCGCCTATTCCGGTGCGGTGGTTCTGGTCAGCCACGATATGCACCTATTGTCGTTGGTCGCGGACCATCTGTGGCTGGTCTCGGACGGAACGGTCAAACCTTTCGAGGGAGATCTCGAGACCTATCGCACCATGCTGCTGGGACGCGACAAACCGGCCAAAGAGAAACCGCCGGTGATCAAGCCCAAGCGCCCTTCGCGCGAGGCAGTGCTGAACCTGCGGGCGGACCTTCGCAAATGCGAGGACCGGATCGAGAAGCTAACGGATATGCACGATAAATTGTCGACCAAACTGGCAGATCCTGCGCTTTACGAGGACGACAGGAAAAACGATCTTGCAACGTGGAACCGGAAATTTGCCGAAGTAGTCGAAGCCATGCAAAAGGCCGAGGCGCTTTGGGTCGTCGCAGCCGAACGCCTGGAAAAGGCCGAAGCGACATGACGAAACCCGTAATCGAAACGACTGCCATGATCGCAGGCATGCGCCCTGAACTTCAGGACGGGGAATTTGCCTTTGTCGTTTGGCCGCATGACAAAGCCTGGCCCGAAGGAACGCGGGCCAGTTGCATGGAGGCCGAAGGCCTGTCCCTCGTCGTGCCGATCGACGCGGCACCCGCTGGCGCCATCAGTATGAAGTGCATCACCCTGCGGGTTCATTCCTCACTGGAAGGCGTTGGCTTGACTGCCGCTGTGTCCGATGCTCTTGCCCAAAGTGACATTCCGGCAAACATGGTCGCGGGGTATCACCACGACCACGTCTATGTTCCAAGCAATCTGGCGGAAAAAGCTGTGGCCGTTCTGTTAGACCTCCAACAAGGTGCCGGCAAATGATCGACCTCGCCTTTTTCATCACTGCCTTCACCACTCTGTTCGTGGTGATTGACCCCTTTGGCACCGCGCCGATTTTTGTGGCTTTAACTCAGGACATGGACGCCCGCGCCCGTCGCCGGACCGCCTATCGCACCTGTGCCGTGGCCTCTGGCATACTCATTGCCTTTGCCGCCTTTGGCGAAGCGGTGCTGGGTTTTGTCGGTATCTCGATGGAGGCCTTCAAGGTCGCCGGGGGCGCGTTGTTGTTCCTTACAGCATTGGACATGCTGTTCGAACGACGCACCAAACGCCGTGAAGACCGAGTCGAGGAAGAAGAGGAACACCACGACCCGTCCGTGTTCCCGCTGGCCATTCCGCTGGTCGCCGGTCCCGGATCAATTGCGACGATTATCCTGCTGGCCGGACAGCACCCGGGTATTCTTGGCATTGTCGAGGCCTGTATCGTCATGCTGGCCGTCATGGCCGTGGTTTTGACCTTCTTCCTGTCCGGCGGCCTGATTGCGCGCTTGCTGGGCAAAACCGGCCTGAACGTATTGACGCGGCTGTTGGGGATGCTGCTGGCGGCGTTGTCGGTTCAATTCATCCTGGACGGCCTCAAGGCCTTTGGATTTGCGTCGTAAAACCCCATATATCTTTCAGTGAATATGGTGAGGAGCGCTATGGACGGCGACAACATTGGACGTTTGGTATATCTGGCCGTGCTTGGTACGGCCGTTGTGGCGTGGTTTGTCGCGCAAAACCGCCAGTCTTTGAACAAAACGCTGCAACAGGCTTTGGCGTGGGTCTTTATCTTTATCGGTGTCATTGCCGTTGTCGGCCTGTGGGAAGACATCCGCACCACTGTTGGCCCTGCCCCGCAAATGACTGTCACCGGCCAGACCATAGAGGTTCCGCGCGCCTCCGACGGACACTATTATCTGCCCATTGATGTGAACGGAGAACCGATCACCTTTCTGGTGGACACTGGCGCAAGCCAGATTGTTCTAAGCTCGCGGGATGCCGAACGTGTTGGGATTGATCCCGATCAGTTGAATTATTTCGGCCGGGCAAATACGGCCAATGGCGTTGTGCGTACCGCGCCGGTGCGCCTGGACACGCTGGCATTGGGGCCGATCACGGACCAGAATATCTCGGCCTGGGTAAACGAAGGGGAATTGGACAAATCCTTGCTGGGTATGGATTACCTGCATCGGTTCTCGAATATCCAGTTCGCCAATGGCCGCCTGCTTTTGTCGCGTTAAGACGTCCGTTGTCGCAATTCCACAATTGAGAACAAAACAAGAACATGCTAACCTGACAGCATGTCTACACATCTTCTTAGCCGCAAACCCGCACGTGAGGTGCCGGGGATAGATCTTCATCCGCAGATCAGACTGCAACTGGCCCGCGTGCACGAGGCTTGCGGCCCCGCCCGGCGCAGCTTTGCCATGTGGCTGGCGGGGCAGATGCAGGGGCCGGTGCTGTGGATCGCGCCCGCATGGGAGCCCGGCCAGCTTAATCCCGATGGCATGATGGCCTTTGCCGACCCCGCCCGGTTCATCTTTGTGCGCCCGACCCGGTCCGAAGACCTGCTGTGGTGCGTAGAAGAGGCGCTGCGCAGCGCGGCCATGCCTCTGGTTGTCGGTGATCTGCCGGGCGCGCCGGGGCTGACGCCAGTGCGGCGCATGCATCTGGCCGCAGAACAGGGTGGTGCGATGGGGCGGGCTCCGCTTGGGATGCTGCTGACCCCTGGTGACGGTGGTGCACAGGGGGTAGAGACGCGCTGGCACATGGCCGCAAACCATCAGGCAGAGGCCCGGCGCTGGACCCTAACCCGCCGCCGCGCCCGCGCCCTGCCCCCGGTCAGCTGGCATGCCACGCAGACCAAACCGCGAGCCGGTTTGCACCTGCAACAGATCGCCACAGAAGACACACCCGTGTGATCACGCCCCCCTCACGGGGTTTGTGACTGGCCAAAGCAAGGGCCGAGCCCTAGCGTTTCAGGATGAGCCACGCGATCCACGATAGCCGATACTCCTGGCTGCGACTTGCGATCACTTTGATCATCGCAACCGTGGCCAATGTGGGAATGTGGGCCGTCATCGTTGTGATGCCCGCCATCGAAACCCAATTCAACGCCGGACGTGCCGAGGCCGCGATGCCTTACACATTGGCCATGATCGGATTCGCCCTTGGCAATTTTTGGATGGGGCAGTTGGTGGATCGGCTGGGCGTGACCAAGGCCCTGATCGGGGCCGCAATCCTCAGCGCCACCAGCTATCTGCTGGCGACACTGGCGCCCAATATTGTGATGTTGTCCGTCGCACATCTTCTATTGGGCCTCGGCGCATCCATCGGCTTTGGACCATTGATCGCTGACATCTCGCACTGGTTCATGAAACGCCGCGGGATCGCCGTGGGTCTGGTGGCAAGCGGAAACTATCTGTCCGGGGCCATCTGGCCGACCTTGCTGTCCGGCATACTCACACGCGATGGCTGGCAACAGGTCTACCTGACGCTGGCTGTCATAACGTTGCTGGTCGTTATCCCCCTGTCCCTACTGTTGCGTCGACAGGTCCCGGCCGAGGCGCACAGCACCGCAGCATCTGCCGCACAAATCAAGGCGCGCAGCGTTGGTATTTCCCCCCGGGCACTTCAATACATCCTCGGTCTGGCCGGTATTTCGTGCTGTGTCGCGATGTCGATGCCTCAGGTGCATATCGTGTCCTATTGCGTCGGGCTGGGTTACGGACCCACAGTCGGCGCCGAGATGTTGTCCCTGATGCTGTTCGGAGGTGTGATCAGCCGAGTAATATCAGGCATGGCCGCCGATCAACTTGGCGGCGTTCTGACGGTTCTGATCGGCTCGGTTCTTCAATGCCTCGCACTGTTCCTGTTCTTGCCTTATGACGGGATGGTCTCACTCTACCTGATCAGCCTGCTTTTTGGCCTGTCACAAGGCGGCATCGTTCCCGGCTATGCCCTTATCGTGCGCGAATATATGCCCCCGCGAGAGGCCGGCGCGCGCGTGGGGTTTGTCATGATGATGACGATCATGGGCATGGCGCTGGGGGGATGGATGTCCGGCTGGATTTATGACGTTACCGGCAATTACCAACTGGCTTTCGTAAACGGCATTCTATGGAACGGCCTGAACATCGGAATTCTGCTGTTTCTGCTCAGCCGCTCGCGCGCCCACAGACAAGAGGTTTTGGCATGAGATCATTGACGCGGCGCTTTCTGATTGCGGGTCTGGCGAGCCTTCCGTTGGCACGGCCAACTCATGCTGCGTTGGTCCAATATGAATTGTCTCGAGCCGGAACGTCCGTCGGATTTTCCTTCATGCTTTCGGGGGTTGCGCAGTCAGGCACGATGCCGATCCAATCAGCAGATATTCGGGTCGACACGGATCAGTTACAAAACAGCCGTGTCACCGTCGTGCTGAATGTAGCCGCGGCGCGCACCGGCTTGCCCTTTGCCCGCGGCCCGATGCTAAGCAAAAGCGTTCTGAACGCGCAGGAATTTCCGACCATAACGTTCAAATCCACCCGAATTCAGCTTGGCCCAACAGGCCGCATTTCCGAAGGCGCAACTATCACCGGAGACCTGACTGTGCGCGGAGTCACACGCCCGGTGACCCTGCAAGCCAATCTGTACCGTCAACCCGGATCCGAGGCTGATGATCTGAACGCATTGTCAATTCGACTGTCGGGCGCGTTGAACCGTCACGAATTCGGCGCCTCTGGTTATCCCGATCTGGTCGCCGATACCGTGTCTTTGAACATCCGGGCCGAGTTGACCCGCAAGGCCTGACACCCAAAGGACAAAAAACGACGCGCAGAGGTCGAATTATCACGCGCAACGCTCGCTGATGGGGTAATGCTGGGCGCACTATGCGCACGATCATTTCTTTTGCCGCCCTGTTTCTTTCTGTCATTCTTCTGCAGCTCTCGACGGGCGGCGTTGGTCCTTTGGATGCGATATCCGGCATCACGCTTGGGTTCACGACCGGACAAATCGGTATGTTGGGTTCGGCCCATTTTGTTGGCTTCTTCATTGGCTGCTGGTGGTCCCCCCGCCTAATGGGCAGTGTCGGACATTCGCGCGCTTTTGCGGTCTGCACGGCCTTGGGTGCGATGGGTCTTATTGGGCATACGTTGACCGAAAACCCGTACATCTGGGCAGCCCTTCGAGTCGCATCCGGAACCTGTGTCGCCGGGGCCTATACGGTGATCGAAGCATGGCTGAACGCCAAGGTCACAAACGAAACGCGCGGCCGCGCCATGGGGACTTATCGCATCGCGGATATGGGCGCGTCTCTGTGCGCACAGTTGATCATCGCGGTTCTGCCGCCTGCGTCTTATGTGTCGTACAACTTGCTGGCTATTTTGTGCTGCGCGTCCCTGTTGCCGCTGACGTTGACACGGGCCAGCCAGCCGAAAACACCCGACGCCCCTCGGCTAAAGCCCAAACTGGCCTGGCGCAGCTCGCCCTTGGCTGTTGCAGGAGTGATCGTTGCGGCGCTCAGCTCTGCGTCGTTTCGGATGGTTGGTCCGGTCTACGGTCAGGAAGTTGGGCTGGACGTGGACCAGATCGCATTCTTCCTGGCGTCATTCGTATTGGGTGGCGCACTGGCGCAGTACCCGGTTGGCTGGCTGGCCGACAAATATGACAGACGCTGGGTGCTGATCTGGCTGTCCGTTGCTGCGGTCGTCAGCAGCGGTGTCACAATGGCGGCCAGCGGAACAGGAACGGTAGGCGTCATGCTGGCTGCCGTATTCTTTGGCCTGACAACCTTCCCGATCTTCTCGGTCTCTTCCGCTCATGCGAATGACTTTGCAACGGCAGAAGAACGGGTCGAGCTTTCCGCGGCACTCATGTTCTGGTTCGCTTTGGGTGCGATAGCCTCGCCCTATATCTCATCGACACTGATTCAGCAGTTCGGACCCGGAGCGCTATTTGCATTTGTGGCCATCGGCCATGTTTTCCTGATCATCTTTGGCCTGGCCCGAATGCGCTCACGCCCGACGCCCGAAGAGCGGACAAACTATGTCTACGCGCCACGCACATCTTTCACGATTGGTCGTCTGCTGAAACGGTCGCGTGAAAGGAAATAAAAAAGGGCCGGGAAAACCCCGGCCCCTTTCGATTAGTGTTCAGTCCGCGATCCTTCTTCGATCACGCCGCCCTCTTCGGCAGGTTCGACCGTTGATTCAAGCGCACCGTTGACGACACCGCCGACACCGTTTTCCATCGACAAGCCAAGCTCTTCACCCAGCTTCTTGAGCGCCGGCATCTGCACCGCCATTCCCATGATCGAGTCCAGCGCCTGATTGACGACCGGCTTGTCACCGTTCGATGCGCCGCCGCCATTGGCGCCACCGATACCGCCGACCTGATGGATCTTGATCGAGTCGATCTTCTCAGCCGGTTTGACCATCTCCGCAATAATCGACGGCATGGTTTCAATGCGTGCCAGATCAACCTTCATGCGGATCTGATCCACTGACAGCACGTTGTCTGCCTCGACGATCGCACGCTTACCTTCGGCTTCGGCCAGCATGTCGTTCTTCTTGGCCTCGGCACGGATGTTCAGTGCATCTGCTTCGGCCTGGGCCTCTTCACGGCGGGCTTCGGCGCGGTCAGCAGCGGCTTCTTTGTCAGCTTGCGCAGCCAGTCGGATCGCCGTCGCCTGACGTTCAGCTTCACGCGTGGCTTCAATCAGAGCGATCTGCTTGATACGCTCGGCCTCGGCAACCTTTTGCGCGGTAGCCACGGCTTCGGTCGCCTTGGTCGCCTCAGCGCGGGCCAGATCGGCTGATGCACGCGCGCGGCTTTCCTCTTCGGATTTCTGCGCGATGATGATCTGACGCTCTTGTTCAGCCACTTCCAGTTCACGCTCTTTCGAGATCTCGGCCTCGCGGATTTTACGCTCACGCTCGATGTCTGCGGCGCGAATGGCTTCTTCACGGGCGATCCGTGCCCGTTCCGTTTCGCGTACCGAGTCTTCGGTCCGGGCTGCAACCTCGGCCTCTTGCGCCACACGCAGCGTTTCGATCTGTTGCGTCTGCTCGATGCGCGCCTGCTCTTCGTCCTTTTCGATCAACAGCTTCTGACGCTGAGCTTCCATCGCTGCCCGACGTACCTCGACCTCGGCATCGGCATCAATCTGCGCGCGCTCTTTCTTTGAGGTCGCAATCACCTCGGCCAATTTGCGCATACCCACAGCGTTAAAGGCGTTGTTTTCGTCCAGAGCCTCAAACGGCGTCTGGTCCAACGCGGTCAACGAGACAGATTCCAAAGACAAACCGTTCTTCAGCAGGTCTTCGGACACCGCATTCTGCACTTCTTGCACAAAGTCAGCGCGGTTTTCGTGCAGACCGTCCATCGTCATCTGGGCCGCAACAGCGCGCAGACCGTCGATCAATTTGCCTTCGATCATTTCCCGCAGCTGTTCGACGTCGAATGTACGGTCGCCCAGTGTTTGGGCTGCGCGTGCGATGCCCTCTTCTGTCGCCATGACCGAGACGTAGAACTCGACGCCCACGTCGACACGCATCCGGTCTTTGGTGATCAGAGCGGCCTCGCCGCTGCGCTGAACCTCAAGGCGTAGGGTTTTCATGTTGACTGGGCTGACTTCGTGCAGCAACGGCACGACGATAACGCCACCATCCATGATGACTTTCTTACCGCCAGCACCGGTTTTCACCAGGCTGATCTCTCGGGTCGCGCGTTTATAGAGACGGCCAAGCACAAGGCCGATAAACAAAACTACTGCCAGAATGGTCACAACTATGACGGCTAGGAATTCAAGTTCCATGCAAAATCCTCCGTGATGGGGTTAGAAATTTTGGTTATTCAGACATGCCGACCAGAACGAACCGGTCGCGCCGTCGGTCGCGCAGCACCAGCACATCGGTGCCTTGCTTCAGCGCGTCTTTGTCCTGCAGCGGCTCAGCGCGCAGGTAGTGGGCGTTGCCAAAGCGGTCCATGACACGCACCTCAGCCGGGCGTCCGCGCGAAGCGGTGCCTTGGGTGATTACGCCCCGGCGGCGAGCAAGCATCCGTTCGGACATTGCCTCGGTCTCGGTTTTGGGCAGCAAGCGGGCAAAGACCCCGCCAAAGCCACGTG
This sequence comes from Ruegeria sp. CDSA246, assembly GCF_059611225.1. Lineage (NCBI taxonomy): Bacteria > Pseudomonadati > Pseudomonadota > Alphaproteobacteria > Rhodobacterales > Roseobacteraceae > Ruegeria > Ruegeria sp. CDSA246. The sequence goes on from NZ_JBXWPD010000004.1 coordinate 52,733, forward strand.
CAAACCAAAGACCAAAGGCACCGGCAGGGATCGCGGCCATCCAGGCAGGCAGGTCGAAGCCAAGCAGATCGCGCAGCGCCAACTGCAGGCCCATACCGGACAGGCCAAAACCCGCCAGCAGAACAACCAGCCAGATCATGAACGGCACTTTGCCGATCCCAAGCCACGCCAAGGGTCCCGAAGGGGCCGCGCCAGGCGCGTCCGCTTCGACCTCGGCCAGCTCAAAGTCACCTAGGTCGACATCGGCATCGATATCCAGATCGAAATCACCAACATCGAGATCCGGGGCGTCAACAACGTCCAGATCAACCTCGCCCTCGCCCGCCATAAGGCTTCCACCCAGGACCAATGCGATCAGTTCCAGCACAAGCAGGCCGAACAGAAGCGCAAGCGCCAAAGTGAAGGGCGCAAATGCACCCTCGAGCAGAAAGTCGAACATCAGTTGTTTGCCCTCGTTATTGTATACTGTGGTATACATGATAGATGGGAACTCATTGTGAAAATTCAAGAGTTTGTGATTCCAATTTACAACTCTGGGGTATTGCATGCGATGAAGGCGACGCAATCCAAGGCTGCAACTCAGTCCGATTTTTCCGGCGACCCGTGCCTAAAATGACGTCCGAACCAAAGCCGGGGTTTTGCTGGCCGGTAACATAATGTAGACGGGCGCGCAGACAGTACGCGGAAACGGAACATGGCTCGAATTCTCATCACCTCAGCGATCCCTTACATCAACGGGATCAAGCACCTCGGTAACCTGATCGGCTCGCAATTGCCGGCTGATCTGTACGCGCGCTACCTGCGTGGCCGGGGGAACGAGGTCATGTTCCTGTGCGCCACCGACGAACACGGCACACCCGCCGAGCTGGCCGCAGCGAAAGCGGGCAAGCCAGTGGCTGAATACTGCGCGGACATGTACGAAGTTCAGGCCGATATCGCCAAGCGTTTTGGCATGAGCTTCGATCATTTTGGCCGCTCGTCCAGCGAGCAGAACAAGACGCTGACCCAGCATTTTGCCGGGAAGCTGGACGATGCTGGGCTGATCCGCGAAGTCGGCGAAAAACAGGTCTATTCCAACGCCGATGGCCGCTTTCTTCCTGACCGCTATATCGAAGGCACCTGCCCCAATTGCGGATATGAGCGCGCGCGGGGCGACCAGTGTGAAAACTGTACCAAACAGTTGGACCCGACCGATCTGATCGAGCCGCGCTCGGCCATTTCCGGTTCAACTGATCTGGAGGTGCGCGAGACCAAACACCTGTACCTGCGTCAATCAGCGATGAAAGATCAGCTGGATGCATGGATCGACAGCAAAAGCGACTGGCCAATCCTGACAACCTCGATTGCCAAGAAATGGCTGCATGACGGCGACGGTCTTCAGGATCGCGGCATCACCCGCGATCTGGACTGGGGTGTACCGGTCAAGAAGGGCGATCAGGACTGGCCCGGCATGGAGGGCAAAGTCTTCTACGTCTGGTTCGACGCGCCGATCGAATACATCGCCTGCGCCAAAGAATGGGCCGACGCCAGCGGCAGGACAGAGGCTGACTGGGAGCGCTGGTGGCGTACCGACAAAGGTGCGGATGATGTCCGTTATGTCCAGTTCATGGGCAAGGATAATGTGCCCTTCCACACCCTTTCCTTCCCGGCAACAATTTTGGGCACCAACACATACAACGAAGAATCTGGGTCATCCGAACGTTGGAAGCTTGTCGACTACATCAAGTCGTTCAATTACCTGAACTACGATGGTGGTCAGTTCTCGACCAGCCAGGGCCGTGGTGTGTTCATGGATCAGGCGCTGGAAATCCTGCCAGCCGATTATTGGCGCTGGTGGCTGCTGAGCCATGCGCCCGAAAGCAGCGACAGCGAATTCACATGGGAGAACTTCCAGCAGTCGGTGAACAAGGACCTGGCGGATGTTCTGGGTAACTTTGTCAGCCGCATCACCAAGTTCTGCCGTTCGAAGTTTGGTGAGGCAGTTCCTGAAGGCGGCGCTTATGGCGACCGCGAACAGGCGCTGATTGATGAGCTGACCAAACGAGTCCGCGCCTATGAAACGCATATGGAGGCGATGGAGGTTCGCAAATCCGCGCAGGAACTGCGTGCGATCTGGGTTGCGGGCAACGAATACCTGCAAGCTGCTGCCCCGTGGTCGACCTTCAAGGAAGACCCTGAACAGGCCGCCGCTCAGGTACGTCTGGGCCTGAATCTGATCCGCCTCTACGCCGTACTCAGCGCACCGTTCATCCCTGAAGCCTCGGCCAAGATGCTGAGCGCAATGAACACATTGGACACCAGTTGGCCTGACGATGTCGCAGCTGCGCTGGACGCCCTGCCCGCTGGTCACGCGTTCACCGTACCGGATGTACTGTTCGCCAAGATCACCGACGAACAGCGCGAAGAATGGCAATCCAGGTTCGCTGGACAGCGCGACTGATGTTTTGGATCACAACACCATTGTTACGGAGGCCATTTGGCCTCCGTTTTCATTTGAAATGGGGCAAAAACCGGGATTGGGCGCCAAAACTCCATAGGATCTTGGCGTAAGTCCGCCTGAAACCGGAATAATTTCCGGGCACACCACCCAGCTGACGCATTCAAGAAGCTTGAGATAAAGTTCCAAAACGGCCATCCTGCCAAGAAATCAGCACGACTCGTCGAGGCAACAGAGCTGCCCCGGCGCAATATCCTTAGGTCTAATGAGGCGCCCGCCATGTCCCTTGCATTAAAGAATTCATTTTTTCGACACAGAGGTCCGGTCTTGGCCATCGCGGCACTGACCAGTTTGGGCGCCTCGTTCACGGCGCTGGCCCAGGATCAAAGCGACGCGCCGCCGCCGAAAGTGTCTATTGCAGCGGCCTATACTGAAGAAATTACCGATGAGGCCGTGTTCATCGGGCGCGCCGAGGCCATTAACAAGGTGGATATTGTCGCCCGCGTGAACGGCTTTCTTGAAACTCAGGATGTGGAAGACGGTGCGCTTGTCAAAAAAGACGACCTGTTGTTCACCATCGAACCCGATCTTTATGAGGCGACCCTGGAAGCCCGGAAAGCGGATCTGGACCGGGCCGAGGCCAATCTGGAGCTTGCCAAAGTCGATCTGGCCCGAAAGGAAGAGCTGTACAAACGCGATGCCACCCCGGAGTCCGAGCGTGACATCGCCCGCGCCAATGAACTGGTCGCCGAGGCCGAGGTCAAGGCCGCTCACGCTGCCATCCAACAAGCAGAGTTGGACCTGAGCTATACCGAAATCCACGCGCCGTTTGACGGGCGGATTGGGCGCGTAGAAACCAGCGTAGGTGACGTTGTCGGACCAACAAACCCCCCGCTCGTCAACCTGGTAAGCGAAGCCCCTATCTATGTAAATTTCTCGCTGAACGAAAAGCAGTTCACTTCGGTTCTCGAACAGGTTGGAGAGAGCGCGGCTTCGCTGGCTGAAAGCAACAAAAGCCCGAATGTGCACCTCACCTTGCCCAACGGAACCAAGCTGGACGAAACAGGCGAGATCGTTTTTGTAGATAACCGCATCGACCCGCTGACGGGCGCAATTACAATGCGTGCCGAGTTCCCCAACGCGGACCGGTTCATCATCGACGGACAATTTCTGAGCGTTCAGATCGAAGCACTTGAGCCCACCCTTCAGGTGCTGGTCCCTCAGGCCGCATTGCAACGCGATCAGCGCGGTGAGTTCGTGCTGGTGGTGAATGACAAGCAGATGGTGGAACAGCGCTATATCACGACTGGCGACGTGGTTGGGACCGCGATTATTGTGACAGATGGTCTGCGCGAAGGTGAAAGCGTGATCGTTGAGGGCCTGCAGCGGGTTCGCCCGGGCGTTGCGGTGGATGCCGTCGTCGCCTCTGAACAGCCGGGAGAATAACGGATGTTCTCAGCCCTGTTCATTAGCCGGCCCAAGCTGGCGCTTGTTATTTCGCTTGTCCTGACGATCATGGGCGGCATCGGCTATTTGGTTCTGCCAGTCGCTCAGTTCCCGGACATTACGCCACCGGTGGTCAGCGTGACGACCACCTACACTGGCGCCAACGCCGAAACCGTGGAAAACACCGTCGCCGCCCCGATCGAGGCGCAGGTCAACGGTGTAGACGACATGATCTACATGACGTCGACTTCGGCAGACAACGGATCCTATTCGCTGAACGTCACATTCGAAGTAGGCACTGACCCGGATATCGCCTCAGTCAACGTGCAGAACCGAGTGGCTCAGGCCATGTCATCCCTGCCCTCCGAGGTAACCTCGTCAGGTGTGGTCACACAAAAAGCATCCACCAACATGCTGTTGCTGGTGACGCTGACCTCACCGAATGAGACGTATGACAGTGTCTTTCTATCAAACTATGCTTCGATCAACCTGAAAGACGCGCTGGCGCGTGTTCAGGGTGTGGGTAAAGCCGACGTTCTGACCAATCTTGAATACGCCATGCGGATCTGGATGGACCCGGATCAGATGGCTGCTTTGTCCATCACACCCGGTGACGTGATCAATGCAATTCGGGAACAAAACGTCGAAGTTTCGGCCGGTTCTATCGGCGCTCCTCCGGTCCCGGAAGGGCAGACCTTTCAATACACGATCAAAACCAAGGGCCGCCTAACCTCGGCCGCAGAGTTCGGCGACATTGTCATCCGGACTGGGGATGCCGGTTCAATCGTACGGGTCAAGGACATCGCGCGGGTCGAGCTGGGCGCGGAGTACTATGCGGCCTCGGGCTATTTTGACAGTGTCCCGGCGACGGTAATCGGTATCTACCAGGCCCCTGGCGCGAACGCGCTGGCCGTGTCGGACCGAGTAGAGGCCGAGCTTGAGCGGTTGTCACGTACCTTCCCGACGGATGTGGAATACGCTGTTCCATTCAACACGACGGACTTTGTAAATCAGTCGCTGAATGACGTGGTCACGACCCTGATCTTGACCTTCATCCTTGTGATTTCGGTGGTGTTTGTTTTCCTTGGAAGCTGGCGCGCGACGATCATTCCAGCGGTTGCGATCCCCGTCTCGTTGATCGGGACCTTTGCGTTCCTGCTGCTGTTTGGCATGTCGCTGAACACGATCTCATTGTTCGCTTTGGTGCTGGCCATCGGCATCGTGGTTGATGACGCGATTGTTGTGGTTGAAAACGTCGAACGGATTATCGCAGACGAAGGCCTTCCCCCTGCCGAGGCGACGCGCAAAGCCATGGGGCAGATCACCGGTCCGGTGATTGCGACAACGCTGGTTCTGTTGGCGGTGTTCGTACCCGTCACCTTTATGCCCGGCATCTCGGGGCGGCTTTATTCGCAGTTCGCTGTGACGATCTCGACCGCTGTTGTGATCTCGTCGATCAACGCGTTGACGCTGTCGCCTGCGTTGTGCGGGTTGGTGTTGAAGGCGCGATCCGGCCCACCCAAAGGGCTGTTGGCAGTGTTCGAGAACTTCATCGGTGGTGTTCGCAGTGGCTATGTCGCCATAGTCCGGAAACTACTGATCCTGCCTATCGTTGGTCTGGGCATCATCGTGGCGCTGGCCATGGGTACGGGCACAATCATGTCCAACACCTCAAGCGGCTTCCTTCCGCTTGAAGACAACGGATATCTGTTCGTGGATGTGCAACTGCCAGATGCTGCGACGTTGGAACGGACCGAAGCGGTCACTGCACGTGTCGACGCACAGATCCAACAGATCCCCGGCGTCGCAAGCACAGTTCTGATCAACGGCTTCTCGATCCTGAACGGCACAACGACAAACGGCGCCGCGATCTTTGTGAACCTCGACAACTGGGATGAACGGAAAGAGGATGACCTGAGCGCTGACGCGATCCTGCAGAAAGTACTGGCGATAGCCTATGGTGAATCCGCTGCATCGATCATCGCGTTCAACCCACCACCCATTCAAGGCTTGGGCAACTCGGCTGGCGTCGAGATGGAGGTGCAGCAGACCGGAGGCGGTACGCCTCAGGATCTGGCCTCGGCCGTTGGGTCGTTCGTCTATTCAGCCAACCAAAGACCGGAAATCGGTCAGGCCTACACCACATTCCGGGCCAACGTTCCTCAGTTGTTCGTGGATCTGGACCGCGAAAAGGCCAAGACGCTACAAGTGTCCGTGGCCGAGGTGTTCCAGACGATGCAGGCGCAGTTGGGGTCATACTATGTGAACGACTTCAACCTGTTCGGGCGTGTGTATCGCGTGATGATCCAGGCCGACGGTTCATATCGTGATAATGTCGACGATATCGCGAACCTGTATGTGCGATCGACCAAGGGTGAGATGGTGCCGTTGGGTACGCTCATCGATGTCGAAAACGTACTGGGTCCGGTCTTGCTGAAACGTCACAACCTGTTCCGTTCGGCGACCGTAACGGCGGTTCCGGCCCCTGGGTTATCCACCGGTGACGCGATTAATGTCATGACCGAGGAATCCACGACTGCCCTGCCCCCGGGCTATGCCTTTGAATGGACCGGTACTGCACAACAGCAATTGGCGACCGGTGGTCTTGTGGTCGTCATCCTCGGGCTGGCGATCCTGTTCGGCTACCTCTTCCTTGTGGGGCAATACGAGAGCTGGACCTTGCCTGTGTCGATCTTGCTATCAGTGATCGTCGCCTTGTTCGGGGCGGTGGCGGCAGTGGCAATCGTGGGCAGTGACATCAACCTTTATACGCAGATCGGGATGATCATGCTTGTGGGGTTGGCCTCAAAGAACGGCATTCTGATCGTTGAATTCGCGATGGAACAACGCGCCAAGGGGTTGTCGGTCAAAGACGCCGCAGCCGAGGCCGCTTATCAGCGTTTCCGTGCGGTAATGATGACGGCCCTGTCCTTCCTGTTGGGTGTTGTGCCGCTTCTGGCGGCCAGCGGCGCAGGTGCCGCCAGTCAGAAGGCCATCGGTGTCGCCGTGTTCGGCGGGATGCTGGCAGCCACTCTGGTCGGCGTGATCCTAGTGCCGGTCCTATACGCCCTGCTGCAAGGCATGCGGGAATGGATCAAGGGAACCAAAGATGATCCGGGCCCATCAGAAGAGGCCGCGTGATCCAAAACAAAAGCCCCGCCAAACTGGCGGGGCTTTTACTCTTTTGGTCAGGCGTTCACTGCGACGGGTTCAGTTTTGCGATCCATCCAGCCTTGAATGCCGGCGATCTGCTCGGCACTTAACCGCAGGCCCATCTTGTTTCGGCGCCAAACAACATCTTCGGCCGTGCGCGCATATTCTTTGTCCATCAGCCACGCCAATTCCCGTGCGGTTAGCGTCGCGCCGAAGTCCTCGCCCAGATCCGATGCGGACTTGGCATCGCCCAAAATTGTCTTGGCCTCAGTGCCATAGGCGCGAACCAGACGTTGCGCCCAGACACGATCCAGAAACGGGTAGTCGGCCGACAGTGCCTCGACCAAATCCGGTACGCCACCAACTGGAAAATCGCCGCCCGGAAGCGAAACGCCTGCAGTCCAGGGGCCGGGAAGATCGGGGAAATGCTCGGACACTTTGTCCATCGCACTCTCGGCAAGACGCCGATAGGTGGTGATCTTGCCGCCAAAGACATTCAGCACTGGCGCCCCACCCTGCGCGTCAACTTTTAGTGTATAATCCCGCGTTGCCGCGGTGGCGCTGCTGGCCCCGTCGTCATACAGCGGACGCACACCGGAATAGGTCCACACGATGTCATCGCGCGTAACCGGTTTTTGGAAATACTTCGAGGCAAACGCGCGCAGATAGTCCTGCTCTGTCTCCGTACAGGTCGGGGGCTCTGCTGGGTCTGGGTGATCCTTATCCGTTGTGCCGATCAGCGTAAAATCGCGCTCATACGGAATGGAGAAAATGATGCGCCCGTCTTCACCTTGGAAGAAATAGCACTTGTCGTGATCATAAAGCTTAGGCGTCACGATATGGCTGCCGCGCACCAATCGCACACCTTCACGAGAGTTGATGTGGATCTTGGTCTGGATGATGTCCCCAACCCAAGGTCCACCTGCGTTGATTAGCATTTTAGCCTGCACCGTCTGCGTGTCGCCGCTGTGCTTATCGCGGATGGTAATTTCCCACAGATCATCGACGCGTTTGGCCGCCAGAACTTCGGTCCGCACCAGAATATTCGCCCCACGTGCCTCGGCATCGCGGGCATTCAGCACAACCAGCCGTGAATCCTCAATCCAACAATCGGAATACTCGTAGGCTGTGTGAAACTTGTCCTGCAGCGGCCTGCCTTCCGGCGCGCTTTGCAAATCCAGTGAGCTTGTGCCCGGCAGGATTTTGCGCCCCCCAAGATGGTCATACATAAACAGGCCCAGACGGATCAGCCACGCCGGGCGCCGGCCCTTCATCCATGGCATTACTGTGCTGAGAAGTCGCGAGGTCGGCGTTTCGGAATCAAACCGCATATCCTTGTGATACGGCAACACGAACCGCATCGGCCAGCTGATATGCGGCATTGCCCGCAGCAGGGTTTCACGCTCGATCAACGCCTCGCGCACCAGACGGAATTCAAAGTACTCCAGATACCGCAGGCCGCCATGAAACAGCTTGGTCGAGGCCGAAGACGTCGCCGAGGCAAGATCGTTCATCTCGGCCAATGTCACGGACAATCCGCGCCCGGCCGCGTCGCGCGCTATTCCGCACCCGTTAATCCCACCACCAATGATGAAAAGGTCCGTGACCTTGTCCGTGTGCCGTTCCATGTCCGGATGATTCTCTTTGTTTGAAAAAACCGGGCTCATTAACCCGATGAACGCGCGTTTCGTCAACGTTTACTTTCGTTTATTTTCGTTTTATCACCGCAAATCGAAGTGTTTCAAGAGTTTGGTCAATCATATCTCTTGGAAACCCTTCGAAATTAGAACAAAAACGAACACACACCGTTTCGGAGCCGACCATGTCCCTTTCCTTTCGTCAGTCAGACATTCTGAACATCGCCAGACAGGATGGCCGTGTGATGGTGGATGACCTGGCCGCTCAGTTCGGGGTCACGGTTCAGACCATTCGCCGCGACCTGACTGAGCTGGCGGATCTGGGGAAGCTGGACCGGGTTCATGGCGGGGCCGTCATTCGCTCAGGCGTTTCCAATATTGGCTATGAGGATCGCCGGGCCCTGAACAATGAGGCCAAGGCGCACATTGCGTCGGCCTGCGCCCTAGACATCCCAGACGGCGCGTCGGTTTTCATGAACATCGGCACCTCGACCGAGGCGGTTGCGCGCCAATTGGTGAACCACAAGAACCTGATGGTCGTCACAAACAACATGAATGTCGCCAATATTCTGGCCGAGAACGCCGATTGCGAAATCGTTGTTGCAGGCGGTGTCCTGCGCAGATCAGATGGCGGGTTGGTGGGTAATCTGACGGTCGCAACCATCCGGCACTTCAAATTCGACTATGCGGTCATCGGCTGCTCGGCACTTGATGCCGATGGCGACCTACTGGATTTCGATTTTCAAGAGGTCCAGGTCAGCCAAACGATCCTGGCCCAGACACGGCGCACCTTTCTTGTGGCCGATCATTCAAAGTTTCAGCGTGCAGCCCCCGCGCGTATCACTTCATTGGCTGAGATCGACACGTTCTACACGGACCGGCCTCTGACGGACCGCCTAAGCAAGAGGTGTCAGGCGTGGAAGACCGACCTTCGCGTGTGCCAATAGCCCCCTAAGCAGTTCTCCTAAAAGGTGAACTGGGTAAGAGTTTTCTTGCCAGACCTCCCAGTGCCTGACAGTATCGCGATATTGCGGTCGTTGCACGGAAGGGGAGAACCGGGCCATGATAGCGCTTTTATTTGCGTTACTTACAGCCACCATGGGGCTGAATTATTTTCAACAAACAACGGCAGCCAATGCGCTGTTTTTCTTCACGCTGGCGTTGAGTGTGTACTGGCTGAAATTCCACGCCACCAGCCAATTGACCATCCAGTTGTAGGGGGCGGTGATGACACCAGAACTGTCCCGAACCCTGAACGCCATGGGCATGCTGGCCGTCAGTCTGGTGCTGCTTTTGGCCTTTGTTTACCAACTGACGCTTTACGAACTGCCCTGCCCGCTTTGCCTGCTGCAGCGCGTCGGCTTTGTCGCCGTGGGCGTTGGGCTGGGGTTGAACCTGCTATACGGCGCGCGGCCGCAGCACTATGCTTTGATGTTAATCGCAGCGCTTTATGGCGGCAGCGTTTCTGTCCGCCAGATCCTTCTGCATATCGTTCCCGGCACGGGTCATTACGGCTCGCCCGTGTTAGGGCTGCACTACTATACGTGGGCGGCCATTTGCTTTTTCCTGATCCTGTTGGGCACCGCGGTTATGCTGCTGTTTGATCGCCAATACGCTGACGACACTTCGGAGCAGCCGCGGTTTGGCGGAAGCACACTGGCCAAAACAGCCTTTTTTGTCATGTTTGGTTTGGCTGTTCTGAACGCCGGCTCGACACTGCTTGAATGTGGTCCTGGCATTTGCGCTGACCCGCCAACCACCTACAAAGTGATTGACGAACTGGGCTCCAACAATTGAGGATGGGAAAACCTTCCCGAACGGAGGCACGAAGATGGGGTTACTTGGGCAGCCGCTTGGCTACTATGACTACCTGACATTTGTTGCGTTGATCTTGCTGCTGGCCGCCGTCATGGCGCTGTTTCTATTCGTGATGGGATTGCCCGGCCGCATCGCAATTAAACGCAACCACCCTCATGCCGAGGCGATAAAGATCATGGGATGGATGGGGTTTCTCGCCATCGTACCCTGGGTCCATGCCTTCATCTGGGCGTTCCACGATGGAACGGTGGTCGATATCCGCCGTATGCCCGATGATGAGCGTGAGGCGGTTCGCAAAGAAATCAAGCGCTTGGGTGGTGAGTTGACGGAAGAATACCGTGACCCGCTGGATCCGGAAGAGACGCAAAAGAGCTAAGGCCAAAGGAAACTACAAAATATGTTTGTCGCCCTCGGCATTACGCTTTTCTACATCATTTTCGTCTGGCTTATTTTCTTCAAGTTCCAGTGGCTGAAGTTCAACATCATGTGGGGCATCGTATCCTTCTGGGTCGGTGCGCACCTGCTGTTGATCTTCCTTGTCGCCCTTCGGTTCTTTCAGCCGTTCTCTATCGACAGCCACGTGGTCCGCTCGACCATCCAGATCGTCCCACGGCTGACCGAACCGACGATATTGACTGAGGTACTGGTCGAGCCAAATACCGAAGTCACAAAGGGCGATCCACTGTATCGGTTCGACGACACTGTGTTCGCGCTTGAAGTTGAGGAAGCCACAGCGCAACTGGTCGCGGCCGAGCAGAACGCCAAGATCCTTGAACAGGACGTCATTGCCGCAGGGGAAGCCATTGAGCGTGCCAACGCTCAACTTGCCTACGCACAGACGCAGCAAGCCCGATACGAAAATCTTGTACCCGCAGGTGGTGCGCGTCAGGACGAGCTGGATCGCTGGAACGAACAGGTGACCGAGGATCAGGCTCAGGTCAAAGAGGCCACGGCCAATCTGGAAAAGGCGCAACTGGCGCTGGATTCCCAGATTGACGGCGTGAACACCGGCATCCTTCAGGCGCAGGCGCAATTAGACAAGGCCCAGTACTTCCTGGACAACACAACAATCTACGCCCCCGAAGACGGCATGATCGTGTCCCAACAAGCCCGTCCCGGTCTGGTCGTCGGCGATATTCGCCTGGGCGCCATTGCCAGCTTTGTCACCAAGGATAACCCTTATATTCTTGCGACCTACCGACAGCAGAACCTGAAATTTGTCGAGGTTGGCCAACCCGTTGAAGTTGCTCTTGATCTGTATCCGGGTGAAATCCTGACCGGCAAGGTCGAGGCAATCTGGTGGGCAACCCGACAAGGTCAGTACTTGCCGTCTGGCCGCCTGCCGGGGTTTGAGCTGCCAAAACTGCCCGGACGCATTGCCGTGCAAATCTCGGTCGATATCCCGGACGGGCACACCTTCCCTGCCGGTGGTCACGCGGCCGTGGCGATTTATACCGGTCAGGGCAAAAGCTTTGAGTTCCTAAGGCGGATCAACATTCGTCTCTATTCCTTCGCCAACTTCATTCGACCACTGGATATCTAAGGACGCATATGATGACCCGGGCCAGATTATACCGCCGACTAATGGGCACGGCCCTATGCGCCGCGCTGCTGGTCGGCTGCGCACCAGTTGGCCCGGATTTCGTGCGTCCAAGCTCTCCGGTCGTGAAGCAATGGATCGAGGTCAACAGCCCAAGCACTGGTCAAAGCGGTCTGACCTCGCGCAGCGCTCCGGTGGTGAAATGGTGGCAGACCTTCAATGACCCCACCCTCAATAAACTGATCGCCGAGGCCTATGCACAGAACCTGGACCTGCAGGTTGCCGGTGCGCGCGTTCTGCAGGCACGCGCGCAGTTGGGCATTGCATTTGGCGAGCTGTATCCGCAATCACAGGCCATCGGCGCATCCATTGAACGCCGTCAGGTCAGCGACAACCTCGGGCCTATTTCCGATATCCGTCGGATCATCCCGCTGGATACCGAGTTTTCAACCTCGCAAGTTGGGTTTGATGCCCAATGGGAGCTGGACGTGTGGGGCCAGCAACGTCGTGGCGTTCAGGCCGCGCGATCCAATCTTGCGCTGCAAGTGGCCAATTATGATGACGCACTTGTCACCCTGACCGGCGATGTCGCGGCGCTTTATGTCAACATTCGCGCCTTGCAGGAGTCGCTGGCAGTGGCGCGTGACAACATCCAGTTGCAACAGGAATCCGCAGATCTGACCCAATTGCGGTTTGACAATGGCGTGACAACCGAGCTGGACGTGCAGGAATCCACGGCCCTGTTGAACAATACCAAGGCCTTGGTGCCAGAGATTGAAAGTGATCTTCAACAGGCCAAAAATGCTTTGGCGGTGCTGTTGGGAACCACGCCGTCCCGCATGACCAGCCTACTAGGCAATTCCGGACGGATCCCCTCTGCACGTACAAATGTGTCCGTTGGCGTCCCTGCCGAGCTTCTGCGCCGCCGTCCAGACGTTCGCGCAGCCGAGTTGGCAGCGGCCACGCAATCGGCGCAGGTCGGGATCGCTTTGGCCGACCTTTATCCGCAATTCATCCTGTCAGGTGCAATTGGCCTGCAGGCCTCGGGCGGGCAGGACTTGTTTTCAGCAGGCAGCAACACCGGGCTCGCGAATGCCGGTGTGGTCTGGAACGTGCTGAACTATGGCCGGATCAAAAACAACGTCCGCGCGCAGGATGCGGCCTATCAGGCGTTGATCGCCAATTACCAGAACACTGTCCTGACCGCCTATTCCGAGGTTGAAAGCGCCATGGTGGCCTATGCCCAATCTCGCAAGCAAGTTGGCTTCTATGAAAAAAGCGTCGCGGCTTCGCGCAAAGCGGCTGATATCGCCATCGACCAGTATCGGGACGGTATCGCAAGCTATTCGCGTATCCTGAACACCCAAACAGCCCTGTTGCGATCACAAGCCAATCTGATTCAGGCCCGCCAGCAGGTGTCCAGCAATCTGGTTGCGGTTTACAAGGGATTGGGTGGCGGCTGGCAGATCCGGCAGAACCAAGAATTCCTACCAGAAACCGTTCTGGCCGAAATGGCATATCGCACAGATTGGGGCGATCTTCTGGAGAAAACCCCAACCCGTGCCAGTCTGAACTGAGTGTTACTTCGTCAGCCCGCGCAAACCGCCTGAAATCAGGATGTTCACCTCGTACAGAATACGTGGTGCTGCCAGACCACCGGGGCTGGCGAGGTAATTCGGGCTCCACTCCGGATCGAACTTCTGCTTGAAAGATCGCAGCCCTTCGAAGTGATAGAACTGCTCGCCGTGCTCATATAGGAACCCGCCGACGCGGTTCCAGAAAGACGCCAGTTGCCGGTTCTCTATTCCCGAAAACGGCGCCGCCCCCAGCGAGAACCAATGGAACCCCTGCTCTGCCCCCCAGGTCATCATCTCGGCAAACAAGGCGTCCATGATAAAGTTTGACCCGTCCGGCTCATACCGCATCAGGTCCAACGACAATTCGGACTTGTTCCCGCCTTGGAAGAGGTTGGCGAAGGCGACGATCTTTCCCGTATCTGCCTTCTTCAGCACCGCGAAATCGAAATAGGACAGGTATTCATCGTCAAACCCGCCCAAGGCGAACCCCTTCTCCTCGCCCGCCTTATGCTCCAGCCAATCGTCTGAAATCTTGCGCAGTTCGGGCAACACAGGGCCCACGTTTTCCTTCGGTATAATCTCGAACACATACCCTTCGCGTTCGGCCCGGTTCTTGGCCTGACGGAACCGCTTGCGAGATTTGCCGTCCAGCGAGAAATCCTTCAACGGCACGCGCGCGACCTCTCCGATCTTCAGAATAGACAGGCCCAGATCCAGAAACGTCGGCAAGTACTTAGTCGATACGCTGTAGAAGGCGCACAATTTGCCCTCGCGGTCCGCCATTTCGCGCAGTTGCCAGATCAGTTGCTTTCCGGCGGTTTCATCCCCAACCGGTTCCCCCTTGGTGATCAGCGCATTGCCTGTGTCGGTATAAGCCAGAAATGCGTCATCGTCCGGTGAAATCAAGAATTGCTTGTCGCCGGTCAGTGAAATCTGCGACTCGGTGTCTTCGCTTGCCATGACCAGACGTTCAACAACCTCGGGGATCTCCGTCCGGACCGGTTCCGGAACCTCGCGCCCGAACAAAGAATTCACGGCCACCACACCAAGAATAACCGCCACCACAAGGCTGGATCGCAAAAAGCGCGAGGCGTCACCGTTCCATGCGAACTCCCACCACAAGGCGTTCTGGTACTCGACATGCGAATAGGAAAACAGCCCGACCCAAAAGACGACCAGAAGCAAGGCGACCACGCTGACCAGCCACGGGATGTTCAGACGGAATATCGAGGCCCCGCTGACCCGGTAAAACGCTCCGCGAAACGTGGCCAGCAAGGCGATAGTGCCCAACATGCTGATCGCTTCGTGCGTATCCAGACCCTTGGCCAGCGATGCGACGAACCCGGCAACCATCAGCAGCATGGCCACTATCCATGCGCGATACAGCTTGCGGAACAGGCCGCGTGACACAAGGATCAGCAACACTCCAACAGCGCTGCCGGCAAGATGCGAAGCTTCAACGAAGGACAAAGGCAGAAAGTCCCGCAATGCGCTAAGGTTCTCGCTGCCTGCAGGCAACGCCCCGGACACCAGCAGAATGACGCCCGCCACAGCTGCGACACCGGCCGCGACCATCGGCACAATCGGACGGATCACGCGGTAAACCCACGTGGCGGCTCCGCTGATGTGATGTCGGTGCGTCAGGGCCGAAGCCACCGCGATGGACAGCGTCGCAATGGCGAACGGCAGGAAGGTATAAATCAACCGGTAAAGCAACAGGGCCGCGATCACATCAGACCGCCCCGAGGCCCCTAGCCCGGCGATCAAAGTCGCCTCAAATGCGCCAATCCCACCCGGAGCGTGGCTGAGAATTCCGACTGCAATGGCGCCAATGTAAATGGTGAAGAAGAACGGAAACCCGACCCCAAGGTCATCCGGCATTAAAACATACAGCGTCATGGACGCCCCAAACAGGTCGCCCACAGCCGCCAGCGTCAGCAATCCCGGCAACTTGCCGCCCGGCAGATTGAAACCCAAACCACCGGTGGCCAGTCTGCGTCCGCCCTTGGACAGCCAAGTGAACAGCGTTGCGAAACCCACAAGCAGGCACAGTCCCATCACGGTTTCGACGGTGTCACTTATGGGCAGAACTTTGGACACTCCATCCGGATGAAAGGTTAGCAACCCACCCAGAAGCAGAATGAAACCTGACCAGAATGCTATCCAGGATGTGGCAATCACCCCCGCAACCCGACCTAGATCAAGACCCAGGGACGCATAGATCCGATACCGGATCGCCGTGCCAGTAATGTAGGAAAACCCAAGGCAATTGGACACGGCGTAGCCACAGGCGCCAGCCATGCCTGCGACAGGCAAAGGGACCTCGCCATCTGCCACACTTTGCACGGCAAACACATCGTAAAGTGACAGTGACAAAAAGCTGACTGCCGTCCAGCACAGGGCGAAAAACATCAGTTTCCACGATGTGTTCGCGACGTCCGTTTTTACATCGGCCCATTTGACGTGCGAAGACAGTTCATGAAGGACAGTCAGGGCAATAAGGGTAACCAGAATCGGTATCGCGATTCGGACTACGGGCTTTTCAAGAAATCCCGATACCCGCTCGGCCAGGCGCACAGCCCAGAGTTCTTCGGCATTTTCATGAGTTGCCATGCTTTGTCCCTGCTCTCAGGCGCGATCACACTCTGAACAATCGAAACGCGCAGGCCGACTTTCGCACAATTTCGTTCTAGCTCAAAGCGCTACGGGCGTCAGACCCGACCTTTGCGCGTGGACAGCAACAGGTTAGTCTCGGATTTGGTTATCCCTTCCATGCGCCGGATCTGGAACAAAACCTCGTCCAGTTCGGCCAGGGTTTCGGTCCAGATTTCGGCGATCAGATCCCAGCTGCCGTTCGTGGAGTGAACCGCGCGCACCTGTCGCATAGCAGCAATACGAGCCATCGTACGTTCAGTCCCACGGCCCTCGATTTCCAACATCATCAGCCCGCGCACCGGGCTCTGCGCGACGTCCTGTCGGGTGAGGACGGTGAACCCAACAATTTCACCAGACTGTTTGAGCCGTTGCAGGCGGCTGCGGACAGTGGTGCGGGTTACCCCCAGCGTTTCGGCGAGTTCGGATAGCGATGCTCGTGCGTCGCGGTGCAATGCACTCAGCAGTCTACTATCCAAATCGTCCATAACCACTTCCCATTTCGCTTATCCGAATGTCATTTTGAACATTTTGCTGCCTTTTCGCAAGCCATCATGAGGGTCTAGATAGTCATATGGATACGCAAAATGTAATATTGGTTGGCGCACCGATGGACGCAGGCAAGCGTCGTCAGGGCTGCCGCATGGGCCCGGACGCCTATCGGGTGGCCGGTCTGGAACAAGCTCTAACTGACCTCGGACACCAAGTGTCTGATATTGGAAATGTCAGCGCCGATCCGTCAGATGTACCGGAGCATCCCCACCTTGTGGCCCTGCCCGAGTGCGTCGGTTGGACCAGCGCTCTGAGCCGCTCCGCACAGGAAACCGCGCCGAACGGACTGCCGATTTTTATGGGCGGCGATCACGCCTTGTCCATGGGCACAGTTGCCGGGATGGCAGCACATGCCGACGGGATCGGGCGACCTCTGTTCGTACTTTGGCTGGACGCTCATAGCGATTTTCATACACCCGACAGCACGGGCAGTGGCAACCTGCACGGCACACCGGTTGCTTATTTCACGGGGCAACCCGGATTTGACGCCTTCCCTACGCTGGCTGCCCCGGTCCCAACGGATCGAGTAGGCATGATCGGCCTGCGATCAGTGGACCCGGCTGAACGTGCACGACTGGAACAGGATCAGGCCATGCTGGCAGACATGCGCAGCATTGACGAGCACGGCATCAAAGCGCCGCTGATCGCGTTCCTCGACCGTGTCCGCGCGGCAAATGGCATTCTTCACGTATCTCTGGATGTTGATTTCCTCGACCCCTCGATCGCCCCCGCTGTCGGTACAACCGTTCCCGGTGGCGCAACCGAACGCGAAGCTCATCTGGCGATGGAGCTGCTGCATGAAAGCGGGCTCGTCTGTTCGCTGGATCTGGTCGAGTTGAACCCATTCCTTGATGAGCGTGGGCGTACCGCAAAGCTGATGGTCGACTTGGCCGCGTCCCTGCTTGGCCGTCGCATCTTCGACCGCCCGACCCGGAGTTTCTGATGAATTCCCTGCAATCTCCTTCCGCTGTCGTCATGGTTCGACCGCACGAGTTTGTGTCGAACCCAGAGACTCGCCATGACAATGCGTTTCAGACACTGGCACACCGATCCGCCGAAGCGACTTCAGCAGCCGCGCGCGATGAACATGATCGCGCAGTCGAGCAACTGCGCGATGCAGGCGTCACAGTTCATGTATTTGATGATCACGGTCAACAGAACACGCCGGACAGTGTCTTTCCCAACAACTGGTTCTCGACACATCCCGGCGGGCACGTTGCGATCTATCCGATGTTTGTTCCGTCGCGTCGACGCGAACGCCGCACAGATGTTATCGAGTTGCTGAAACAGGAATACCGCGTTCAGGACGTGATCGATTATTCGGGGCTGGAACAGGACGATCTCGCACTGGAAGGTACCGGAGCAATGGTTCTCGATCACGTCGGCCGCATCGCTTACACGGTCAAGTCAAACCGCGCTGATCCCGTTTTGTTGGAGCGGTTCTGCACGAACTTCAACTACGAACCCATCGCGTTCGAAGCTAGGGACGACGCAGGCCGAGACGTTTATCACACCAATGTCCTGATGGGGATCGGCACACATTATGCACTGATCTGCCTCGACATGATCATCGATGCCGAACGCCGCGCGACCGTACAGGCGCGATTGGAAGAATCCGGTCGCACCGTAATCGATCTGTCCCATGACCAGATCGCAGATTTTGCCGGAAACACCATCGAGCTTAGTGGTCGTGATGGGCTCGTGCTGGCTCTTTCCAGTCGCGCCAAAGATGCGCTGACACCCCAACAGACCGACATTATCGAAGACAGCGCCACTCTGCTGCCATTGTCAGTTCCAACCATAGAAACAGCCGGAGGATCAGTGCGTTGCATGATCGCCGGTATCCACCTTTCCCGCCGATAGGAGACCATGATGCAACCTTCCGACAAGGCGCTTGTGCCCTTTGTATCCGTCGACAACATGATGCGGCTGGTGCACCACATCGGGCTTGAAAAGATGATCACTCAGATCGCAGCTCAGATTGAATCCGACTTCAAACGCTGGGAGAGCTTTGACAAAACCCCCCGCATCCCGGCCCACTCACCCCATGGCGTGATTGAGCTGATGCCGACTTCGGATGGCGAGGCCTACGGGTTCAAGTACGTCAACGGCCACCCGAAGAACACGTCCGAGGGCCTGCAGACCGTCACCGCCTTCGGCCTGCTGGCTGACGTTTACACCGGCTACCCGACCCTGTTGACCGAGATGACGATGCTGACCGCGCTACGCACCGCCGCGACGTCAGCATTGGTGGGCAGTTACCTGGCCCCGAAAAACTCGCGCGTCATGGCGATGATCGGCAACGGCGCGCAGTCTGAATTCCAATGTTTGGCGTTCAAGGCCATGTGTGGAATTGACACCGTACGTATGTATGACACCGATCACGCAGCGACCGAGAAATGTGCAGCGAACCTCAAGAACACCGGACTGACAGTTGTGTTATGCAAAACACCTGAAGATGCCATCGAGGGCGCGCAGATCATCACCACCTGCACAGCGGATAAGAAATATGCCACTATCCTTACCGACAACATGGTTGGACCGGGCGTGCATATCAACGCCATTGGCGGAGACTGTCCCGGCAAGACCGAGTTGCACCGAGACATCCTTCTGCGGTCTGAGATCTTTGTCGAATACCCCGAGCAAACTCGTATCGAAGGCGAGATTCAGGCGTTGGATGACGATCATCCGGTGACCGAGATGTGGCAGGTGATGACAGGTCAGGCCAAGGGGCGCCAAGATGACCACCAGATCACGCTGTTTGACAGCGTCGGCTTCGCGATCGAGGATTTCTCTGCGCTGCGCTACATCCAGTCCGCCATCGAAGGCACTGATTTCTTTGAACCTTTGGACATGCTGGCCGATCCGGATGATCCACGGGATCTGTATGGGATGCTGATGCGGGCGAGCTGAAGAACCCGCACTTCACGTCGACTGGCCCCCGGTTCACCACCGGGGGCTTTTTCTACCCGGCCAATGACGGCAGGTAGAGTACGATACCGGGAAACGCCACGAGCAGCGCGATCGTTACGCCGTCGGCGATGAAGAACGGCGTAACGCCTTTGAACACGTCCTGAACGCTCAGATCCGGACGCACGCCTGCCACCACGAAACAATTCAGACCAATAGGCGGCGTGATCAGGCAAAACTCGGCCATTTTCACGACCAGAATACCGAACCATATCGCACACATCGGACCTGACATGCCAAAGGCGCTTTCTGCGGCGCTGACCGTCTCGCCCCCGTTCAGGGCCATGACCGCCGGGTAGACCACTGGCAGCGTTAGCAACAGCATGCCGATAGCGTCCATGAACATGCCCAAGACGGCGTAGGCCAGCAGGATACAGATCAGGATCAGCATCGGCGACATTTCCAACGAAGTGATCCAGTCCGAAAACGCGCCTGGAAGATCCGCAAACCCCAGAAACCGTACGTAGATCAGCACCCCCCAGATGATCGTGAAGATCATGGCCGTCAGTTTGGCGGTTTCCAGCAGCGCCGATTTCAGCTCGGGCCACCGCATCCCGTGGAAAAGGGCGAAACAGAAGACGATGAAGGCACCGATAGCCCCGCCTTCGGTTGGAGTGCCCCAAGCCTTTTCTCCAAACGGGTTATAGACAAAGCAAATGATGATCAGGATTACGGCGACAATCGGAAACGCGCCCGGCAGAGACGCAAAACGCTGCTTCCAGGTGAAACCTGTTACCGGTGGACCAACGTTTTTGAATACAACCGCGATGCCGACGATAAGCAGACCGTACACAACGGCCGAAAATGCACCGGGGATAAACCCGGCAAGCAGCAGTTTGCCCACATCCTGTTCCACGATGATCGCATAGATCACAAGGATCGCGGATGGCGGGATAAGGGATGCAAGTGTACCGCCCGCTGCGACCACTCCGGCTGCGAATTGCTTGTTGTAACCGACTTTCAGCATCTCGGGGATAGCGATCCGGGCGAAAACTGCCGAGGTCGCCACCGACGCGCCAGAAACGGCCGCGAACCCGGCTGTGGCGAACACAGTCGAAACCGCGAGCCCTCCGGGCACCCACGCAACCCAACGTTTAGCGGCCTCGAACAACGCGCGCGTCAGCCCTGCGTAATAGGCCAGATAACCGATCAAGATAAAGGTGGGGATCAGGCTGAGTGTATGGGCCGCAACCTTGGAATGGGGCACCTGCCCCGCCGTCTTGACCGCGACGGTTAGTGCTTTGCCGAAGCGATCAGGATCGTATCCAAACTTGGCCCAGAAAATCCAAACCAACCCGACCAGCCCCGCAAGAGCCGCCGCGAAGGCCACGCGCATTCCGGTCACAACC
The DNA here is from genome assembly GCF_059611225.1 of Ruegeria sp. CDSA246. Lineage (NCBI taxonomy): Bacteria > Pseudomonadati > Pseudomonadota > Alphaproteobacteria > Rhodobacterales > Roseobacteraceae > Ruegeria > Ruegeria sp. CDSA246. Next base: position 73,864 of record NZ_JBXWPD010000004.1, read on the forward strand.
AGAACCAGTAGGCCACCCGTGACCCACAGGCCAATTTCAATCGAGTCCATGCGCTAGTCCTGCCCTTCGAATTGCTCGGCCTCGGCAGCGGCCTGAGCGGCCGCATCCTGTATCAGTGGAACGGCTACGGGGCTTTCGGCCCCTACGATCAGCGCGCGACCATATCCCCAGACCTGAAGCAGCAACCGCAAGCAGAGCACCGAGAACGCCACAGGTGCCAGCAATTTGGCCGGCCAAAGCGGGATGCCGATGTCGATCGAACTGTCGCGGCTCCACATAGGAGCGCCAAAGTCGAACGAGCGGTCAAAATGGGACCAGCTGCCCCACACTAAAGCCAACATCAGCAGAAGGATCAGAAGGACCGAGATTAGCTCGAACAACCAAAGTGCCCGCCCGTGCAGACGTGAGATGACAATATCCATCCGGATATGACCGCCATCGCGCTGTACATAGGAAATGCCCAAAAACGCAATCAGCGGCATCGCCTGTTCGATCCAGTCGACATAACCGGGCAAAGGTGCGTTGATCGCATTGCGTCCGCTGACCGAGACAACCGCCAGAACCATAAGACTGAACACGGCGATACCGCTGATCAGAGCCAGAAACCGTTCCAGCCTCAACAACTTACAATCCAAAGAACTCAGGAGGCTGCTGTCCTCAAGCACCGTGGCCTGTCCTGCCATTGCGGTGTTCCCCTGTATTTATTGGTGTCCGGGCGCCCCGATGGGCACCCGGATTTTTGGCTTAGTTGCCGCTACGTTGCTGTTCCAGCGTGGACTGGACCAAGTCGTACAGGTCCTGCGCAGGCAGACCCTGAGCGGACATATCTGCGATCCACTGCTCGCGGATCGGGTCAGCGGCCTTTGTGCGGAACTCGGCGATCACGGCGTCGTCGATCTGTACTTTTGCGACGCCCTTTTCATCCAGAACGCTGTCCCACTGTTCCAGCAGCGATCCATAATTGGCCAGATAGTGATCAATCGCTTCGTCGATCGAACTGTCCAGCGCCTCGCGATGCTCAGCCGGCAGTGCCTCATAGGCATCGATATTGACCACAACCGGGCAATTCACAGTGCCGGGGTTCAGGTTGGCCGTCCACCAATCTGCTTCGTTGATCGTGCCAAAAGACAGGTGCGCGTGCTGAGCAAAGGCAACCGTGTCAACGACACCGGACTCCATCGCGTTAAAGGCTTCGGTTGCAGGAACCGAAGTCGGCACACCACCTACCGCCTCGAATGCCTTGCCCAGACCACCTGTGGCACGGACACGCATGCCTTCGAACTCGGCAAGTTCGTCACGCGGGTCGCCGGTTCCGACAATATTGTACTGCGGCATGGGTGAGGTCATGATGATACGCGCATTCCACTGCGCCATCTCATCCTTAACGGCAGGGTGATCGTAAACCGCGTGGCTGACGGCAACTTCCTCATCCAAGTTGTTCACGCCCAGGAACGGCAGTTCCAGAACGGTGATCGCGCGGTTTTTGTCGCGATGATACCCGGCACAGAACTGCGCCATCTCAAACGCACCAATTTCGATTCCATCCAGATTTTCGCGCGGCTTGGACAGGCCACCATAGCTGACATTGATGGTGAAATCGCCGTTTGTCTTTTCGCTGACCAACTCAGACAGTTTCTCAACATGCTCGGTGAACGCACGACGTTTGCCCCAGACCGAAGCATTCCATTCAGTTGCGGCTGCCTCGGACACGAACGCAACACACAAGGCGGCCACAGCAGAGCCGCTCAAGATCTTTTTCATACTGATTTCTCCCTTTGCTGCACCCCCTTACCGAGGCGCTTGGCGTCAAAGCTAGCGCCAACATCGGAATGTGCCAACCCCCGGTCAACATTCCTGACCAGCTGGGAATGGCACCGTTGAGCGCTAACAACCGAAAGGTGAGTCACAGATGCAATTTAGTTGTAACCGGTCAGCCTATTTCCACAGAAATTTTCATTACAGTCAAAGCTATGTAAAAAAACTACTTTTCCCAATAATGGCCTCTTTCTTTACAAAATCACTCTGGGTCAAAAAAATAATTTACAAACTAATCGTGAGAAATCGGTAATTTATTTCCTTGTTTTCAGCTCTCCGTATTATTGCGCTTAAGGAGGAAACAGATCGACATCGCCAGTTCAGCAGGCAAAATCGGTCTGATTCAATATGATCCAGAGGGAGGAGCCTCAGAATGACAACCGCTGCCCAGGCAGAAGCCAATACCTTTCCGCCGTCCGCCGAAACCGTGGCCCGCACGCATGTTAATGCTGAAAAATACACTGAGATGTATGCGGCTTCGATCAACGATCCCGTCGCGTTCTGGGACGAACAAGGCAAGCGGATCGAATGGATCAAGCCCTACACACAAGTCAAAGACGTAAACTATGATTTCGGCTCGGTCGGAATCAACTGGTACGCTGACGGCACGCTGAACGTTTCGGCCAATTGCCTGGACCGCCACCTGAAAACCCGCGGCGATCAAACTGCGATCATCTGGGAACCGGATGATCCAAAAGACGAAGCGCAGCACATCACCTATGCCGAGTTGCACCGCCGGACATGCCGGATGGCCAACATTCTGGAATCGCTGGGCGTGCGTAAGGGCGACCGCGTCGTGATTTACATGCCGATGATCCCCGAGGCCGCCTATGCCATGTTGGCCTGCGCACGAATTGGTGCGATCCATTCGATCGTCTTTGCGGGCTTCTCACCCGACGCTCTGGCAGCGCGGATCAATGGCTGCGACGCAAAGGTTGTAATCACTGCCGACGAGGCCCCGCGAGGCGGCCGCAAAACCGCGCTGAAATCCAACGCGGACGCCGCCCTTCTGCACTGCAAGGACACCGTTAAATGCCTGGTGGTCAAGCGCACCGGCGGTCAGACCACATGGATCGACGGCCGCGACTATGACTACAACGAAATGGCGCTTGAGGCCGATGACTACTGCGCCCCTGCTGAGATGAGCGCCGAAGACCCGCTGTTCATCCTCTACACCTCGGGCTCGACCGGACAACCCAAGGGTGTGGTGCATACCACTGGCGGCTATCTGGTTTTTGCATCACTGACCCATGAGATCACTTTTGATTACCACGAGGGCGACACCTACTGGTGCACGGCCGACGTGGGCTGGGTCACTGGGCACAGCTATATTGTCTATGGCCCGCTGGCCAACGGTGCGACGACGCTGATGTTCGAAGGCGTTCCCACCTACCCCGACGCGGGTCGTTTCTGGGAGGTTTGCGCCAAGCATAAGGTCAACCAGTTCTACACCGCACCAACTGCGATCCGCGCGTTGATGGGGCAAGGCAATGAGTGGGTCGAGAAGCATGATCTGAGCGACCTGAAACTACTGGGCACCGTGGGTGAACCGATCAACCCTGAAGCCTGGAACTGGTACAATGAGGTCGTCGGCAAGGGAAATTGCCCCATTGTTGACACGTGGTGGCAGACCGAGACCGGTGGTCATCTGATGACTCCCCTGCCCGGAGCACACGCGAAGAAGCCTGGTGCCGCGATGAAGCCTTTCTTTGGCATTCAACCGGTCGTGTTGGACCCGCAGTCTGGTGTCGAGATCACCGGAAACGGTGTCGAAGGTGTTCTGTGTATCAAAGACAGCTGGCCCGGCCAGATGCGCACCGTCTGGGGTGATCATGAACGATTCGAGAAGACCTATTTCTCGGATTACAAAGGCTACTACTTTACCGGGGACGGCTGCCGTCGTGACGAGGATGGTGATTACTGGATCACTGGCCGGGTTGACGACGTGATCAACGTCTCGGGCCACCGCATGGGCACAGCCGAGGTCGAAAGCGCTCTGGTCGCGCACGGCGCGGTCGCTGAAGCTGCTGTAGTTGGCTATCCCCATGAAATCAAAGGACAAGGCATCTATTGCTATGTCACTCTGATGAATAACCGTGAGCCGTCGGATGAGTTACTGAAAGAGCTGCGCACATGGGTCCGGACCGAGATCGGCCCGATTGCATCGCCTGACGTAATCCAGTGGGCGCCCGGCCTGCCCAAGACCCGCTCGGGCAAAATCATGCGCCGTATCCTGCGCAAGATCGCCGAGAACGACTTTGGCGCATTGGGCGACACTTCGACATTGGCTGATCCGTCGGTGGTCGAAGACCTGATCAAAAACCGTGCGAACAAGTGAGGATGTGATGGACGCTGCCACGATCACCACACCCGCTGTTCTGATCCTTCTCGGCCCTCCGGGTGCCGGGAAGGGAACACAGGCCCGTATGCTCGAGGATAAGTTCGGGTTGGTTCAACTCAGCACCGGCGACCTGCTGCGCGCCGCTGTCGCAGCGGAAACCGATGCTGGCAAAGCCGCAAAGGCCGTGATGGAAGCTGGTGATCTGGTCAGCGACGACATCGTCATTGCCATCCTTCGTGATCGCCTAGCTGAGCCGGACTGCGCCAAGGGCGTCATTCTGGACGGTTTTCCTCGCACCACGGTTCAGGCCGAGGCGTTGGACGGGTTGCTGTCGGAAACCGGGCAGAAGATCAACGCCGCCATCAGTCTTGAAGTCGAAGATGGCGAAATGGTTATCCGTATCTCGGGCCGCTACACCTGTGCCGGATGTGGCGAAGGGTTCCATGACACGTTCAAGGTCCCTGTTGTTAAAGGCAAGTGTGACAAGTGCGGCAGCACCGAGTTCAAGCGCCGTGCTGATGACAACGCCGAAACCGTCGCCTCGCGGCTGGCTGCGTATCACGCGCAAACCGCGCCTTTGATTACTTATTACCAAGACCACGGCGTTCTAAAAGGCCTGAACGCCATGGGCAATATCGATGACATCGCGGGCAATCTGGAAAGGATTGTCAGCGACGCCATGAACTAAGGGAAGACGGCCCGCCCTGAATAAGGGCCCAATTCCTAAAGGAAAACTTCAAAGTACCCGCCTTGGCGGATCGGAGAAGTCGTGCCTGATGCCACCCTGGCATTCGGCATTTCGAAAAGCGACCCCGCGCGTTGGAGGTTTTGGACAACGGGTCGCCCATGGAAGAAGCGAAGGAGGAACCCGCAATGGCGGATCAATCAACACACTCCGCGCAGACTGCCGAGGCCGACAAGGGCTATTGGCAGGCGAACCTGCGTCTCATCTACATCAGCCTCGTGATCTGGGCGCTGGTGTCTTTTGGATTCGGCATTCTGCTGCGTCCATTGCTGTCCGGCATCGCCGTTGGCGGCACCGATCTGGGCTTTTGGTTCGCTCAGCAAGGATCGATCTTGGTCTTTTTGGTGCTGATCTTCAACTACGCCTGGCGCATGAACAAGCTGGACGCCGAATACGGCGTGGATGAGGAGTAAGCGGAATGGACCAGTTTACCATCAACCTGCTCTTTGTCGGCGCGTCCTTTGCGCTGTACATCGGCATCGCGATCTGGGCCCGTGCGGGTTCCACATCGGAATTTTACGCCGCCGGTCGCGGCATTCACCCAGTCACCAACGGCATGGCAACAGCGGCAGACTGGATGTCTGCGGCCTCGTTCATTTCGATGGCGGGCCTGATTGCCTTTACCGGCTATGACAATTCGACCTTCCTGATGGGTTGGACTGGCGGTTACGTGCTGCTGGCACTGCTGCTTGCGCCCTATCTGCGTAAGTTTGGCAAATACACTGTCTCGGAATTCATCGGCGACCGTTTCTACAGCCAGACCGCGCGTATCGTTGCAGTGATCTGTCTGATCGTTGCATCGGTGACTTACGTGATTGGTCAGATGACCGGTGTGGGCGTGGCCTTTGGCCGCTTCCTCGAAGTATCGAACACCTCTGGTCTGCTGATCGGTGCTTGTGTCGTGTTTGCTTACGCAGTGTTCGGTGGGATGAAAGGCGTGACCTACACTCAGGTCGCACAGTACTGCGTACTGATCACTGCCTACACAATCCCGGCGATCTTCATCTCGCTGCAGCTGACCGGCACGCCGGTTCCGGCGCTGGGTCTGTTCAGCGATACTGCCAGTGGTGAGCCTTTGCTGACCAAGCTTGACGCGATCGTGACCGAGCTGGGCTTTAACGAATACACTGCCCACCACTCGAACACACTGAACATGGTTCTGTTCACACTGTCGCTGATGATCGGCACCGCCGGTCTGCCGCACGTGATCATGCGCTTCTTCACCGTACCGAAAGTGTCGGATGCCCGCTGGTCCGCTGGCTGGACGCTGGTCTTCATCGCTCTGCTGTATCTGACCGCCCCTGCGGTTGGCGCAATGGCGCGTCTGAACATCACCGACATGATGTGGCCCAATGGTGGCATCGAAGGTGGCGCTGTCTCGGTCGAGGATATCGACAATGATCCGCGCTATGACTGGATGCAGACGTGGCAGAAAACCGGTCTGTTGGACTGGGAAGACAAGAACGGCGACGGCAAGATCCAGTACTACAACGACAAGAACGCCGACATGCAGGCACTTGCCGAAGAAAAAGGCTGGGTCGGAAACGAGCTGACCAAGTTCAACCGCGACATTCTGGTTCTGGCCAACCCCGAGATTGCCAACCTGCCGGGTTGGGTGATCGGTCTGGTCGCTGCCGGTGGTCTTGCGGCTGCTCTGTCGACCGCTGCGGGTCTGTTGCTGGCGATCTCGTCGGCGGTATCCCACGACCTTGTCAAAGGTGCGATCAACCCGCAAATCTCTGAAAAAGGAGAACTGCTGGCTGCTCGTATCGCCATGGCCGTGGCCATCGTTGTCGCAACCTATCTGGGTCTGAACCCACCGGGCTTTGCGGCGCAAACCGTGGCCCTGGCGTTTGGTCTGGCGGCTGCCTCGATCTTCCCGGCGCTGATGATGGGGATCTTCTCGACCCGTATCAACAACACCGGTGCTGTCGCAGGTATGCTGGCTGGTCTGACCGTAACCCTGGTCTACATCTTCCTGCACAAGGGCTGGCTGTTCATTCCGGGCACCAACTCGTTCACTGATGCTGATCCGCTCCTGGGTCCGATCAAGTCGACCTCGTTCGGCGCCATCGGTGCAATGATCAACTTCGGCGTCGCTTACGTCGTCGCCGGAATGACCAAAGAGACTCCGCCGGAGATCGTTGAATTGGTCGAAAGCGTCCGCATTCCCCGTGGCGCTGGCGCAGCTCAGAACAAGTGAGCATGATGCGGCATAAGGTTAACTTTCCTGTGCCGCGTCTTTCGATCAACTTTTCCCGTCCGGCACTCCACCGGGCGGGATTTTTAAACCAGAAACCAAGGAGTGATTGATGCCCCTGTCCCATGACCAGATCACCCGGTTTCTAAAGTCCGTACATCCCTATGATGCCCTGCCCCCGGAAACGTTGGATCAGGTCGCAAAGCAGATCGAGGTATGGGAGGTCGACGAGGACTTTCCCGTATACGAATTGGGGCACACCCTGCCCGGCGTCTTTGTGATCTACGAGGGGCAAGTTGAGATTACCGATGAGAACGACGCTGTCGTGTCCCATCTTGGTCTGCGAAACTCGTTCGGAGAGCGCGGCCTGCTAAAGGACGGCAAGGCCGCGACTAAAGCGCGGGCGCATACGCCATCCGTGTTGCTGGTTTTGCCCCCCGACCTGGTGCGTCAACTTATAGATGGCCACGACGTCGTTTCGAAATTCTTCAATCGGACCCGATCGAACCGGTCCGGTCCGCAAAGCCTGGCCACCAGCGCCATCGACGTTCTGATGGCACATAACCCTACGACGTGTCCGCCAGGCACACCGGTTCAGGAAGCCGCCCGGATGATGCGCGACAAGCACATTTCTTCGCTTTGTGTCACCGAGGCGGATGACCTTCTGGGCATCGCCACACTGCGCGACATCTCAGGTAAATTCGTGGCCAATGGCATGCCTGCCGACACGGCGATCTCAGCGATTATGACGGCAAACCCGATCACCCTATCACCTTCGGATATTGGCTCGGACGTTCTGCATGTGATGATGGAACGCGGGATCGGCCACATTCCGGTCAGCGAGGGGGGTCGTCTGGTCGGTATCGTGACGCAGACGGATCTGACCCACTATCAGGCGGTTAACTCGGCAGAGTTGGTCCGCAGGATTGTACAAGCGGACACGGCAGATAAAATGGCGGCGGTGACCGCTGAAATCCCGCAACTGCTGGTGCAATTGGTTGCAGCCGGAAACAGGCATGAAATCGTAACCCGCCTGATCACCGATATCGCAGATACGGCGACCCGTCGCCTGCTTAAACTGGCCGAAGACAAACTGGGACCCCCACCGGTTCCCTACCTGTGGCTGGCTTGCGGATCACAGGGGCGGCAGGAGCAGACCGGCGTATCCGATCAGGACAATTGCCTGATGCTGGATGACAGCGTTTCGGACGCGGATATGGGCTACTTCGCAAAGCTGGCAAAATTCGTCTCGGATGGGCTGGATGTTTGTGGTTATTTCTATTGCCCTGGCGACATGATGGCCACTAACCCGCGCTGGTGTCAGCCCGTCCGTGTCTGGCGCGAGTACTTCAACGGCTGGATCGCCAAACCGAACCCCGAGGCACAGATGCTGGCTTCGGTCATGTTCGACCTGCGTCCGATTGGCGGGGCCTTTCACCTGTTCGACGATCTGCAGGCCGAGACTTTGGCAGCCGCCAACGCAAATTCGATCTTTGTCGCGCATATGATCTCGAACTCGCTAAAACACACGCCTCCGCTGGGTCTGTTGCGCGGGATTGCAACCATTCGGTCGGGTGAGCATCGCAACACGCTGGATCTCAAACATAATGGCGTGGTCCCCGTCGTTGACCTTGCACGGATCTACAGCCTTCAAGGGCAACTTACCGAAGCCAATACCAGAGCACGCCTGAACGCCGCCGCATCAAGCGGTATCCTCAGTACCTCCGGGGCGCGGGATTTGCTGGATGCCTATGATCTGATTGCAGAAACCCGGCTTGAACATCAGGTCAGGCTTGTGAAGAGTGATCGGAAACCCGACAATTTCCTTCCGCCCTCGGACCTGTCGGATTTTGAGCGAAGTCATCTTCGGGATGCGTTCGTTGTGGTAAAAACCATGCAATCGGCAGTTGGTCACGGCAAGGGAATGCTGGGCTAAAGCGGCAGACACACGGAGAGATACATGTTTCTGGAACTGATCGGCACTATTTTTGCAGGCTTTGCTTTTGCCGGCATCGTAATGGTTCTAAACAAATTGACGGGTGGCCGCCTGCCCCGCTGGATGACACCCGTTGCCGCAGGTCTCGGTATGATCGGTATGACGATCACCAGCGAGTATTCCTGGTACGACCGCACCCGCGATACCCTTCCCGAAGGTATGACCGTCATTCAAGAGGTCGAAAGCCGCGCCTTCTATCGCCCCTGGACCTATGCCGTGCCTTTCGTGGACCGCTTTGCCGCCATTGATGCCGGTTCCGTGCGCACCAATGAACAGGTTCCCGAACAACGGTTGGTGGAACTGTATCTCTTTGGTCGCTGGGCCCCGGTCTCAAAACTACCTGTAGCGGTCAATTGCAAAGAGTTCAGCCGCGCCAATCTTGCGGATGGGGCAGAATTCGCGGATGACGGGCGGCTGCTGAACGCCGACTGGATCGACGTCACCTCCAGTGACCCAATTGTCGAGGCAACCTGCGGAGTGTGACATGCTGAACCGGTTAAGCCTGCGTCTGCGCATTTTCCTGTTCTTCTGCCTGCTGGCCATTGGCGCTCTGACCGTCAGCTCTCTGGCACTGTGGATCAGCTATCGGCGCGTTGCTGATCCTGACTTGGTCGACGCGTTCATCTTTGCCGAAATCCTGATGGGTTTTGGCTTTCTGGCTTTGACTGCGGCGGTTTGGTTATTGTTCGACGACAATGTTGCAAAGCCAATCGAACGGATATCCGCCCAACTCAGGGCGCGCGCGCATGCCGGGGTCAGCACGGAATTGGACGCGCAGGCTGCGCGGTATCTGGGTGATCTGGCACCAGCCGCGGCCGGGCTAGCGGACCAGCTGTCCGGCAAAACACTGGACGTGGCGCAGGCCGTGGCCGAGGAAACCGCGCACCTGGCGGCAGAGAAACAACGTCTGACGGCCCTTCTGACCGAAATCCCAGTTGCGATGCTGTTGGCCGGCCCTACCCACAAGATCGTTTTGTATGATGGTCAGGCTGCCGAGGTGCTTGCACAGATTGCGCATCCCCGGCTGAATGCTTCGTTGCTGGAATATCTGAAGTCTGATTCGTTGGAAGAAGCTCATGCCAAGTTGGTGAAGACCGGGCTAGAGGTCACCTGTACACTGACCAGTGTTGATGGTGCCCAGAGTTACAGGGCGCGCATGAAACCCTTGGGCAACGCACCGGGGTATATGCTGGTTTTTGAGGACAGTGCTGCAAACATCGCGCCCGAGGCTGCTCGACCCTTGGTCTATGACTTCGACTTGTTGAACACGTCCACGGACGAGGCCATCGACAACCTTGCTCTGCGGGACTTGTGCTTTGTCGTGTTTGACACCGAAACCACCGGACTACTGCCCCACAAGGACGAAATTGTTCAGATCGGGGCCGTGCGAGTTGTCAACGGGCGGATCGTGGAAGGAGAACAACTGGACATGCTGGTTGATCCCGGCATCCCGATCCCGCCGGCCTCGACCAAGGTGCACAAGATTAGTGATCATATGGTTCAGGGTGCGGCGGGCATTGCCGAGGCCGGGCGGGTGCTGCATCAGTTTGCCCGCGATGCAGTGATCGTGGCCCACAACGCGCCATTCGACATGGCGTTTCTACGGCGGCATGCCAAACGCATGGATGTCGATTGGGATCACCCCATTCTGGATACAGTTCTGTTGTCTGCCGTGCTGTTCGGGGCAAGTGATAAACACACGCTGGACGCCCTGTGCGAACGGTTGGACATCACCATCCCCGAACAACTGCGCCATACCGCTTTGGGTGATGCGATTGCTACCGCCCAAGCGCTGGTCAAAATGCTACCGATGCTGCAGGCGCGCGGCATGACAACCTTTGGCCTGGTCGTTGAGGCAACGCGCCAACATGGTCGTCTGTTGGAAGACCTGAACTAGTTCGGAAAACACGCATACCGGACGCAGCTTTTAATGGACAAACCCCGCGCGTCGTGGCACCTGAGGCACGGCCACGGGATGAGCGCGCAATGACGGAAAAACAATTCACTCCAACCCCGGATCGAAGCACCGCTTTCCGTGAAGCGTTGGGGTGTTTCGGAACCGGTGTGACGGTGATCACCACAAACACTGATCAGGGCCCTCGGGCCATCACGGTCAACTCATTCGCGTCGGTATCGCTGGACCCGCCCCTTGTCTTGTGGTGCTTGGCCAAAGACTCCAACCGGTTCGACGATTTCAATGCCAGCCGACATTATTCGATCCATGTGATGGGGCAGGATCAGCAGGAACAGGCCCTGCGCTTTGCCCGCGACGGCAAGGATTTTTCGCACGCGGAATGGGCCCACGACACTGCGCGCCGACCGCAATTATCCGGTTGTCTGGCCCGGTTCGATTGTCAGGTGCACGCACAACACGATGCGGGGGATCACCTGATCATTGTTGGCGAGGTTCAAAAGGTCATGTACCGCACCGGCAAAGGTTTGATCTTTAAGCGCGGTCAATTTGGCGGCTTTGCGGATCTAATCTGACGGTTATTCGTCCAACGACCCATGTACGGCCAGAGCCTCTAGCTGAGTCTCTTGCGGCGTGATCACACGGAAAGCCTCACGCACTCCGGCGTCTGAAAGCTCACGCGAGACGGTCAGCAGCGTGTTTGGGTTATGCTCATCACACAGCTCGGACATGTGGGCGATCTCGACCCGGGCGACGTCCATGGCGGCCTCGACCGACGGTGCCCCGTAAAGCTGTACAAAGTGTTCAGCAAGGCTCTGCGCGATCTGATCCAGCTCGGCCTGTTCCACCTGCGTGACCGCGACGAATGTCACCCGCCCAAAGGTTTCCACACCCAACCAACCATTCGCAAAAGCCTGACGCGCCTTGCCTTCAAGATCGCCTTCGCCCCAATTTGAGAACTCGAATCCGCCCGAAATGCACCATTCCCCGGTTCGCGCCGGGGAGTGGAACACATTCATGTCGCTTTCGTCGAAATGGATTGCGCGCGCTAGTTTCATCATCCGTTCTCCAACAATTCCGTCAGCGGGCGAAGCTGTGTATCTGAACCTTGCCGGATCAGCATGCCGAACCGTTCATCCGTTCCAAGAAACACACCCGTTTCACCAATGGGCTCTCCGACACCGCGCAGCAGGCCTATCCATTCTCCGTGCACAGGCGCGTTGCCGTCCTCTTGCCAGCGGTTCAGCCATGTCATCATGTGCCGCGACCAGCTTTCGACAAGCTGCGTCGCTGCGACATCCGCGCATCCTTCGTCGTAAAGGGCGGTGATATCAGGGTTTTCGCCCGGTGCCTGACTGGTTTGCAGCAGCGTCAAATCCCATCCGACGATCAGCCAATCCGGTTCCGCTTCTGGATCTGTATCCGAAGCTGCCACGCGGAACATCCCGCATTTCGCCCCGTTTACACAGATCAACCCGTCCCAGCCCAGATGAACCGCGACCTCAGGCGGGGCCAGCGCGCCCAGCGCGTTCTGAAACCCTACGGCACAGAGGGGCAGCATTGCCATCGCTTCGCTCAAGACAACCTCGGGGGCAAAAACGATGGCCACACGCAGACGATCGGCCTGAATGTTATAGACCACGGTACCGGCATCACAGCCCAGCGCGGCCATGGCCTGCGCGCGCTCGAACGGGTCTTCCCCACCCTGCACCGGGTGGCCCGTCAGCAATGGGGGAAAGACCGGCTCGCTCATGCGTTGCCCTTGGCAATCATGCCGCGCGCAATTTGGCGGAACGCTTCGGCTTGCGGACTGTCGGGCTTGCTGACCACGATCGGTGCACCGCCATCAGCGGCAACGCGGATATCCAGATGCAGCGGGATTTCACCCAGCAAGGGAACGCTCAGCGCCTCTGCCTCGGACTTTACGCCGCCATGGCCGAACACGTGCTCTTCATGGCCGCAGTTCGAGCAGATATGCGTCGACATATTCTCAATCATCCCAAGGATGGGCGTCTTGAGCTGGTTGAACATGTCGATCCCCTTGCGGGCATCGATCAGGGCCACGTCCTGTGGGGTCGAAACAACAATGGCGCCGTCCACGTTGAACTTCTGGCTCAACGTCAACTGCACGTCACCGGTGCCGGGCGGCAAGTCGACGATCAGCACATCCAGAGCGCCCCATTGCACCTGACCCATCATCTGTTGCAGCGCGCCCATCAGCATCGGGCCACGCCAGACAACGGCCTGACCTTCATTGGTCATCAGACCCATCGACATCATGGTGACGCCGTGGTTGCGCAATGGCAGGATCGTTTTGCCGTCAGGGCTGGCCGGGCGGCCAGAAACACCCAGCATCCGGGGCTGCGACGGGCCATAAACATCCGCATCCAGCAGACCCACGCGTCGCCCTTCGGCTGCCAATGCACAAGCGAGGTTGGCGGAAACGGTGGACTTGCCAACGCCACCCTTACCCGAAGCCACAGCAATAATTCTGTCCACACCCGGCACGGCCTGCGGTCCGGTCTGCGAAGGTTTCGGCTTGGGCTTCAGATCCGGCGGTGCTTTTTCGGAATGTGCGGTCAGCATCGCGGAAACTGTCGAAACACCATCGACCAGTTTCGCGGCCTGTTCGGCAGCGGCGCGGACGGGCTCCATACGCTCAGCCTGCTTGGGGTCGATCTCCAGCACAAAGCGCACTGTATCCCCTTCAACGTTCAGCGCGCGGACGACACCGGCGCTGACGATGTCCTGTCCAGAAACCGGATCGGTGATCTTTCTCAGGTTTGCAAGAACTGCGTCACGAACACTCATGCGTCATTCTCCTTTTGGAACCCGGTGGTCAGGGCTCTGCGTATCGACAAGCTGTGGTTGCCGTTCATTGCACGTGTCTCCGTCTCATTCAGTTCATTTGACGCATTTGGTGCCGTGCCGTTAGGCTGAGGCATGCGCTTTGTCCTCTTGTGCCTGAGCCTGACGCTCTCTGCCACCCCCTCTTGGTCGCAAGAGGCGATTGGTCTTGCCGCGCCGGACGAGGTTGCTGACTCAGGTCTGCTGCAACATATCCTTCCTCGCTTTTCTCTCAAGACCGGGATCCGGGTTATTGCAGATGATGCCGGCGTTTTGGTGCTGGAAACCGCGCCTCCGGGTGATCCTGTGTTTGCGCGCGACGGTGTGATCTATCACCTTCGGATCGAAGAGGACGTCAAACATGAGCGATTCCGCGACTGGCTGCTGTCCGATATCGGAAAACGGACGGTTGAAAGCTATGCGCCAGAGCAAGGCGCGCCCTTCTCGGCCAGCTTCGACATTGCAGCCGTGGAAACCGAAACAGTGATCGACGGCGATACGCTGCGCGGCGAGGAACTGTCGATGACCCATTGCGGCCGGTGCCATGTGATCGGGCCCAAGAACCGGATGAATGGTCTGGGTTCGACCCCCTCTTTCGCGGTGCTGCGCGCCATGCCGGACTGGTCAGAACGGTTCGAGGCGTTCTTCGCCCTCAACCCGCACCCCTCGTTCACACAGATTGACGGGCTGACACCTCCGTTTGATCCACAGCGTCCATCGCCCATATATCCTGTCGAAATGACGTTGGACGATCTGGAAGCCATCCTTGCCTTTGTCTCGGTTATTACCGCAGCGGACTTGGGTGCACCGTTAAAGCTTCAGTGATCCTTTCGTTTTAAGAAATAATCCTCGGTCGTGACGACACGAGGTTTCGGGTTAGACTGGAACGGGTTGTCCTGTTGCTGGAACTGAGCGTTCACGCGGCAATTGTCACACATCTGGATCATCCGCGCCTTGTCCGAGGTGGCAAACATCGGATGTGTACCCGCAAGCTTTTCCATGATCCGTTCCACGGTGGACTTAACTCCGAACAATGCCCCGCATTCTACACAAGCAAACGGCTCCTCTTCATTCAGCACCTGCTGGGACAGGGCTGCATCGCTCAGGTCAAGCTGCGGGACAAGAGCAATCGCATCCTCCGGGCAGATGCCTTTGCACAACCCACATTGCAAACAGGCGTCTTGCTGGAAGTTCAATTGCGGCTTGTCCGGGTTATCGATCAAAGCACCCGACGGGCACAGCGACACACAGCTGAGGCACAAAGTACAGGCATCCGTGTTGACAGCGATCGCCCCATAGGGCGCGTTTTCCGGCAAGGCCAGCGGCTTTTCAGCTTTGGGGTTCAGTGCCTGCGCAGCCAAACGGGCGATCTGGCGGCGGTTACCCAATGGCAATACCGGGTCGGCCAAAGGCTGAGGGACATCTTGCGCATAAAGGACATCAGACAGCGCATCCGGGTCGGCCTCATCCAACAACCCCAGGGCATTCGCCCCCGCTATTGCCTGTGCCAAGGCCAGTTCACTGTCCAACGCATCGCGCTCGGTCGTTGGGGATAGCAAGACGTCCACTCGCGCGAAACCATGCGCCAAAGCAGCCAGCATCTCGGCATGGCCAAAGCCTGAAATCACACTCAGTTCCAGTGGGACCACATCGGCAGGCAAGCCACGTCCAAAACGGGCGGCCAATCGGATCATTTCGGCCCCGTGGGCATTATGCACCAACAAGCGTGGCGCGGCTCCACCAGCACGGCGGTAGGTGCGCGCCAGGATGTGCATCCGCGACAGCAACGCCGAAACCGGCGGATCTTCGTAGGTGATCGCAGTTGACGGACAAACCGCCGCGCATTCACCGCACCCGGCGCAGATCATGGGGTCGATTTCCACATGCTCACCGGCAGGTTTGATCGCACCGGTCGGGCAGATGTCCAGACAGTTCGTGCAAGCGACCTGTTCGGCCCGTGAATGGGCACACAGCGTTTCTTCCATCCGCACGTAAAGCGGCTTTTCGAACGTGCCGACCAATTGAACCGCCTCAAACGCCAACCGTTCGACGGACAATGGATCTTTGGGATCAGCCCGCAGATAGCCTTCGCGCTTGCCCGGTGCCTGAACCAAGGGTGTGTCGCCGGTCAGGTCCAGAACGATGTCACAGCCCGATTGTGCCCTGTCACGTGCCTCTGTCCACATAAAAGCTCCGCGACCGCCGGGCTCAAGCTGCTGAAACGCGTCAAGCTGCAGGGTAAACCCACCCAATGCACCGTTCAGCGATTTGATGCGACCGCGCACGACGTCGAACGCGCGCGACATAGGCTCGGCCTCATCCGTGACCAGTACCGTAACCGCCAGTGTAACGGCCAGTTTTTCAGCAAGTGCAAATGCAACGTCGCCGGGACCGATGATCAGGCATGTGCCTTCGCTATAGACGTCTACGCTGGGCGTCACCGGCTGCGGCAACAAGGCTTCGGCGGCCAGGGCAGCCATCTTGGGGGCCGCATCCGCGCCCTCATCAGACCACCCGGCCCTGTCACGAAGATCAACAAAGCCCGGGGCGTCCACATTCAGTTCTTCGGCCAGGGCCTGAAACACTTCCTGCTCTTGTCCGCAGGCAATGATGGTGTCCCCCTGTTGTATCTCCGCGGCCGCCGCTTCCAACTCTCGCGTGCAAAGCGCTGTGAAAACCTTGGAACATTCCATCTCGCAGGCCGAACCGATCTTGTCGGAATTCAGAGGTTGAGACCCGGCGCAATCGCATAACAGTAATTTGGTGCCCATGATCCTCCCCCGGATACTTCTCCACCTCTTCGCATCGCAGGCTGTATCCCCGTTGCTGGAATGTAAACCCTTTGGGACAGCGGGCCATTTGGCCACGGAAACCCCTTTCTTTACAATAAACAAAGGCGTCCGTTTGCGGGGATCACTATTTTGCTACCGGCCATTACGACTAAGGTCGTACGACGCGGGCTTGGCACCTGAGCGCTTTGTGTACCATAGTGGACCTATGGAAAGGCATGGGAGAGCCTTCCGGGGAGGAGCCAGTGGCCAAGGCCGCAAGCCAGATTGAAATGCCAATCGGCGTCGTCGTGCGCAAGACACCCGGTGTAACTCGCTGGGCGAAATGGAATTGGCGCGCCATTGCCGTGTTGCCCGGTGCCGGACCTGCGGACTGGCACGAAATGCGACGTGAAGGCGAGGCCATTGAGTACCACGCAGCGACCCTGCCCCTGACGCTTTGGGCGGACGAAACCGAGGCCTATATGGTGAACCTGTCGGACGGCCAGCCGTCGATCTACCTTGTCCTTCGTGATGCGCTGGACGGCGAAAGGCCGATGGATGCGGTGCTGGTAACGGCGTCGCCCTTCGAAGGTCAGGACTATGCCGATACCGGTGAAGAGATCGTTGAGAAAATTCCGATGACCGATGGGTTGATCGCCTGGGTGCGCGACTTCGCTCTGGAACATCATAACGACGAAGTATTTGTGAAACGCCGTCGGGACAAAAAACGGATCGATTTGGTCGAAGACGGCAAGGGCGACGCACGCATCCGGCAAGAGTCAGACGTGTACCGCGCCCCGCGGAGGATCGTGCAGTGACCCAAGCTCGCGATTTCTGGTCCCGCCGCAAGGCAGCAGTACAGGCGGAAGCCGAGGCCGAGGTCATCGCGGTTGAAGAACAGGCCATTGCCGCCCAACACGCCGAACTGGAAGAAAAATCCGATGCGGAGATTCTAAATGAACTCAACTTGCCCGACCCTGACGAATTGCAGGCGGGCGATGACGTCTCGGGCTTTATGGCCAAGGCGGTGCCTGACCGTCTGCGCCGTCGCGCCTTGCGACGGTTGTGGCGGCTGAACCCGGTTCTGGCCAATGTCGATGGCCTTGTGGACTACGGCGAGGATTATACCGACGCCGCCTGCGTGATCGAAAACATTCAGACCGCATATCAGGTTGGCAAAGGTATGCTTGCACATGTCGAGGCGCTGGCGGCTGAGGCCGAAGACATCGAAGCGGACGAGGCATTTGAATTGGATGAACCGCAGGAAGAACCCGTGGCACCCTCAGAACCCGCGCCAGAGCCCGTTGTGATAGTTAAGGCTGAAATAACATCGGACGCGTCGGAGGATGCAGAAATCACCCCTGCCCCACGCCGCATGAAATTTGAATTCGAAGGATAACCTGATGACCGCAAGTGAAGCGCAACAGATGAATGTCACGACAGAGGATCGTATGCGCGCGGATTTCTACAACTTTCTGGGGCTGCTTCTGTCTGCGCCGCCTGATCAGATGCTGCTGGATCAAGTTTCCGGTCTGACTGGCGATGAAACCGATCTTGGACAGGCCATTCAGGCCATGGCCCGCGTCGCCAAAGTGACCAAGCCCGCCGCTGCGGAACGCGAATTCAACGCGCTGTTCATCGGGTTGGGACGCGGCGAGCTGCTACCTTACGCCAGTTTCTACCTCACTGGATTCCTGAATGAGAAACCTCTGGCGCAACTGCGCAACGACATGGCGATGCGCGGCATTACCCGAGCCCGGAATGTTTTTGAACCGGAAGACAACATCGCTTCATTGATGGAGATGATGGCGGGCATGATCGTTGGTCGCTTCGGCGCAGCTGCATCTTTGGAGGACCAGAGGGCATTCTGGAACAAACATGTCGGCCCTTGGGCCATGCATTTCTATTCGGATTTGGAAGGCGCCGAAAACTCGGTTCTCTATGCCTCGATCGGCACAGCCGGTCGGGTCTTCATGGAGATCGAGCGCGAAGCCTTCCGAATGACGGCAGCGTGAACCGCTGTCACTCGCCGGCGCCCCAAGGGGTGCTAACTCGCAAATGGGAGAGGAGAAACCCATGAGCAAGACCAAGGAAGAAGGCGCAACGCGCCGCGACTTCCTCAAATTGGCTGGAACCGCAGCTCCCGCTGCCGTTGCTGCCGCCAGCCTGAGCGGAAAAGCCGAGGCAGCCGAGCTGCCTACGGACGAGAACCGCATTCAGGACACCGCGCACACGCGCGCATACTTGAAAAGCGCACGCTTCTAGCGCGACGACAGCGCCCGGTTCTAACCCGGACGAGGTCACACCCGACTGACGGTTGCGATTGGCCCTGACGTCGGCACCAGCAGTACCAAGCCAGCCGTGGCTCACACGGCGCGCAAGGGAGGAAAGAAATGCTTAGGAAAAAGACCAACGGGGTTGCGAGACGCCCCCAGCGGACAAGTATCCTGTCCCAGGTCGGCGAGAAAACCGTCGATCGCCGCGCATTCCTGCGTGGCTCGGGCCTGACGATCGGCGGCCTTGCCGCGATCAGCGCCACGGGTGGAACCGTGACGCCAGCCAGTGCCCAGACAGCGGCCAATCAGGCCGTCGAAAACATCAAGTCCATATGCACCCACTGCTCGGTCGGCTGTACCGTCGTCGCCGAAGTGCAGAACGGCGTCTGGATCGGGCAAGAGCCCGGTTGGGATAGCCCGTTCAATCTGGGTGGACATTGCGCCAAGGGGGCCGCAGTTCGCGAGCACGCCCATGGCGAGCGTCGCCTCAAGTATCCGATGAAGAAGGAAGGCGGCGAGTGGAAGCGCATCAGCTGGGAAGAGGCGATCAACGAGATCGGCGACGGCATGATGAGCATCCGCGAGGAATCCGGTCCAGACAGCGTCTATTGGCTGGGTTCTGCGAAGCATAACAACGAACAGGCCTATCTGTTCCGCAAATTCGCCGCCTATTGGGGCACGAACAACGTGGACCATCAGGCCCGTATTTGCCACTCAACCACGGTTGCAGGTGTCGCGAACACATGGGGCTATGGCGCCATGACCAATTCGTACAATGACATCCATAACTCTCGGGCCATCTTCATCATCGGCGGCAACCCGGCCGAGGCGCACCCTGTCTCGCTGCTGCACGTTCTGCGCGCGAAAGAGCAGAACAACGCGCCGCTGATCGTCTGCGACCCGCGCTTTACGCGCACCGCGGCGCATGCGGATGAATATGTCCGCTTCCGCCCCGGTACAGACGTTGCTTTGGTCTGGGGTATTCTGTGGCACATCTTCGACAATGGATGGGAGGACAAAGAATTCATCCGCACCCGTGTCTGGGGCATGGATCAGATCCGTGAAGAGGTTGCCAAGTGGAACCCGGAAGAGGTCGAGCGCGTCACCGGCACCCCCGGTTCGCAGCTGAAGCGTGTTGCGCGCACCATGGCCAACAACCGTCCTGGTACGGTGATCTGGTGTATGGGTGGTACGCAGCACACCAATGGTAATAACAACACCCGCGCCTACTGCGTGTTGCAGCTTGCGCTTGGCAACATGGGCACCTCGGGTGGTGGCACCAACATCTTCCGCGGCCATGACAATGTTCAGGGCGCAACGGACCTTGGTGTTCTGTCCCACACCCTGCCCGGCTATTATGGCCTGTCAAAAGGTGCATGGGGTCACTGGGCACGTGTCTGGGGTGAAGAGCCCGAATGGCTGGCGGGCCAGTTCGCCACGATCAAGGACAAGGAAGGCAAGGACAAACCGCTTCAGAACGAACGCGGCATCCCTGTTTCCCGCTGGATCGACGGTGTTCTGGAAGACCCGGCAAACATGGATCAGGACAACAATGTCCGCGCCATGGTGCTGTGGGGCCACGCGCCCAACTCGCAGACCCGGATGACGGAAATGAAGACGGCGATGGAGAAGCTGGACATGCTGGTCGTGATCGACCCGTATCCTACAGTTTCCGCCGTTTTGCATGACCGTACCGATGGTGTCTACCTGTTGCCCGCCTGTACGCAATTCGAAACCCGCGGCTCGGTCACGGCATCGAACCGCTCGCTGCAGTGGCGTGACAAGGTGGTGGAACCGCTGTTCGAAAGTCTGCCAGACGAGGTCATCATGGCCAAGTTCGCCAACAAGTTCGGCTGGGCGGACCGTCTGTTCCGAAACATCGAAATGGACGACCCGGAAACACCGAATGTTGAAAGCATCACACGTGAGTTCAACTCGGGCCTCTGGACCATCGGTTACACCGGTCAGTCACCGGAACGTCTGAAAAGTCACATGGCCAACCAGCACACGTTCGACAGAACCACGCTGCAGGCCATTGGTGGACCCAACGACGGCGAGTTTTACGGTCTACCCTGGCCTTGCTGGGGAACGGCTGAGATGGGTCATACGGGGACACCAAACCTCTATGACATGTCCAAACCGGTGGCCGAAGGCGGCCTGACCTTCCGCGCCCGTTTCGGCGTGGAACGCGATGGTGACAACCTGCTGGCCGAAGGGGTTTATAGTGTCGGGTCGGAAATTCAGGACGGATACCCTGAATTTACGATGCAGATGCTGATGGACCTTGGCTGGGATGGCGATCTAACCGCCGAAGAACGCGCGGCCATAGACGCCGTTGCGGGACCAGAAACCAACTGGAAGACCGACCTGTCCGGCGGCATCCAGCGGGTTGCGATCGAGCATGGCTGTGCGCCCTTCGGGAACGCCAAAGCCCGCGCGGTTGTCTGGACCTTCCCGGATCCGATCCCAATCCATCGTGAGCCGCTTTATACGCCACGTCGCGATCTGGTAGAGGACTATCCGACCTACGAGGACCGTCAGGCCTATCGCCTACCCACGCTTTATGCATCGATCCAAAAGAACGACTTTTCAAAGGATTATCCGATAATCCTGACGTCTGGTCGTCTGGTCGAGTATGAGGGCGGCGGTGATGAGTCACGGTCAAACCCGTGGCTGGCCGAGCTGCAACAGGACATGTTCGTCGAGATCAATCCGCGCGATGCCAACAATCTGGGCATTCGTGACGGGGCACAGGTCTGGGTCGAAGGTCCCGAGGGCGGCAAGGTCAAGGTGATGGCGATGCTGACCAACAGGGTCGGTGCCGGCGTGGCCTTCATGCCGTTCCACTTTGGTGGCCATTTTCAGGGTGAAGACCAGCGGAATAAATACCCTGCTGGTGCCGACCCCTATGTCTTGGGTGAAAGTTCCAACACCGCCCAGACTTATGGCTATGATTCAGTGACCCAGATGCAAGAGACCAAGTGTACTCTCTGCAAGATCTCGGCAGCGTAAGGAGAACGATAATGGCTAGAGCAAAGTTTCTCTGCGACGCTGAACGCTGCATCGAGTGCAACGCCTGCGTAACCGCGTGTAAGAACGAGCACGAGGTGCCGTGGGGCATCAACCGCCGCAGGGTGGTGACGATCAATGATGGCAACCCGGGCGAACGCTCGATCTCGGTGGCCTGTATGCATTGTTCGGATGCGCCTTGCATGGCGGTGTGCCCGGTCGACTGCTTCTATCAGAACGAGGAAGGCGTCGTCCTGCACTCCAAGGACCTGTGCATTGGCTGTGGCTATTGCTTCTATGCGTGCCCCTTCGGTGCGCCGCAATACCCGCAGGCGGGCAACTTCGGATCACGTGGCAAGATGGACAAATGTACCTTCTGCGCCGGTGGTCCCGAAGAAAACAACTCGACCGCAGAGTTCGCAAAATATGGTCGCAACCGGATCGCCGAGGGCAAACTGCCCATCTGCGCCGAGATGTGTTCCACAAAGGCCCTGCTCGCCGGCGACGGTGATGTTGTGTCCGCCATCTACCGTGAGCGCGTCGTGGCGCGCGGGTTTGGCTCGGGCGCATGGGGTTGGGGCACAGCCTACGATCAGAAAGACGGATAAATCCGTCTGACAAGAAAAGACGGTCCCGTGTTCATCCACGGGACCGTCACAGCGCGACCAAAGGGATTTGGTCGAGCTTAGGTTGCATGTCCAATCTGCGCGGAGCATTTCATGACCGAAGATATTTACTGGCTGCTGAAACTTGAGTTGCAGGCCGATCAGGATGCTGCATTTGATGCGCTGATGGCGGAAATGGTGGATGCGACACTGAACGAAAGTGGTGCGAAATCTTATGAGTGGCATCGTACAGGGTCGACTGTTCACATCTATGAACGCTACGCCAGTTCAGATGACGCAATGATCCATATGCAGAACTTCGGAGCGAATTTTGCCGACCGTTTTCTGGCAATTCTCACCCCCACCACGTTAGAGGTTTACGGACCAGCAAAAGATGACCTGCGCGATACCCTGACACCCGTAGGAGCAGTTTTTCACGAACAAGTCGGCGGCTTTGACCGATAACCCCGTACGACACAGGAGATTCGATAGATGCGCCTGATCCAAATGCTGCTGATACCACTTTTCCTTGCCAGTTTTGCCTGGGCACAGGAAAACACTGAAGTTCCTGCAGAATCTGACCGCAGCGCCACAGGCGGTGCAACCACTCTGCAAGATATCATGGCCCGTCAGCGTGGTGAAAAGGTCGACAACAGCTATCGGTCCGAAAACACCGGCCAAGGCAATGCCGAAGGCTTGCTTGGACAGCTTGGAACGCGCGGTGTGACCTCGGACAGCGATGTCTATCGCGCACTTCGCTACGGTTTGGCGGATGTGACCGTGTCATCTCATGGACCGGCCGCGACTGTACTGATCCAGGACGGCGGCATGTGGTGGCTGAACTTCCGCACCGGCCCTTTGCGTGAATACGGATCTTACATCATCGGCGGTATGCTTGTACTGTTGCTGCTGTTTTTCCTGATCCGCGGAAAGATCAGGATTGATGGTGAAAAGACCGGGCGGAAGATTCTGCGTTTCAACGGGATTGAGCGGTTTGGGCATTGGCTGTTTGCCGGGTCCTTCCTGATCCTGGGCATTACCGGCCTGCTGACCTTGTATGGCCGTGATTTCCTGATCCCCGTTTTCGGCAAAGAGGGGTTTGCGACGATCGCTCAAGGCTGCAAATGGCTGCACAACAACCTGGCTTGGGCCTTTATGCTGGGGCTGATTATCGTGACCGTGAACTGGATTTCTCACAACATCCCGAACCGCACCGACCTGAAATGGCTCGCTGCCGGTGGGGGGTTATTCACCAAAGGCAGCCACCCACCCGCCAAAAAATTTAACGCCGGGCAAAAGATCATATTCTGGCTTTGCATTCTGCTGGGCGTCTCGATCAGCCTGTCCGGTCTGTCGTTGCTGTTCCCATTTGAAATGCCACTGTTTGCCAAGACTTTCTCGATCGCGAATTCGACCGGTATTCCGCAGATGCTTGGGCTGAACCTGCCCGTGCAGATGTCCCCGCAGGAAGAGATGCAATACGCCCAGATCTGGCATGTCATGGTCGCCTATGCGTTCATCGCGATCATACTGGCCCACATCTATTTGGGATCAGTCGGTATGGAGGGCGCGTTTGACGCTATGGGAACCGGAGAGGTGGAAGAGCAATGGGCACGCGAGCATCACTCGTTGTGGCTGGAAGAGGTGCAGGCAAAAGAGGCCAGCGAAGGGGCGGCCTCGCCCGCAGAATAAATGCGCAAGTTGGTTCTGGCTCTGGCGTTGATGCCCCTGCCCGCAATGGCCGAGTTCTTTACGCTCAAGGGTCACGGCGGACCCATCATGGGGATCGCCACAGCACCAGACGGCCGGATTGCTACCGCCAGTTTTGACAATTCGGTCGGTGTGTGGACGGATCAGTCCCCAAAATGGCTGGAAGGCCACGAAGCGGCTGTCAATTCCGTCGTTTTCAACGGCACCGCGATCTATTCGGCAGGAGATGACTTCACTCTTCGCCGGTGGCCCGGAGGTCAGGTTGTAGGTCAGCACAAAGGCAAGATCGTGGGCGTGGCCGCATCCAAAACTCACGTTGCAACGGCCAGTTGGGACGGAACAATCGGCCTATGGCCGGTTGACGGTTCGGCATCGTCGATCCTGGGTCCCACTGGCAGTGGCATAAACGCCGTCGAATTCTCGACCGATGGTTCCCAGCTCTATTCCGCAGGCATCGACGGGTCATTGCGCATATGGGACGTCGCCAGCGGGCAGGAAACCAATCGGTTCGTGGAACATGGCTTTGGTATCAACGAACTGGTGCTGAACGAGCAGGACAACTGGATTGCTTATGGCGCAGTCGACGGTGTTACCCGCATCCTTGACCTGACAACCGGTGATGAGCGTGATTTCACCTTGGAACGCCGACCGATCCTTGCCCTAGCGCTCAGCCCGGATCGCAGCATGCTGGCTGTCGGAGATGGCGAAGGCTATATCATGGTAATCGACACGGTCGAATGGCGCATCGCGCAGGACTTCAGGGCCACCCTACGCGGTCCGGTCTGGGCGCTGGCCTTTTCGCCTGATGGACAGAACCTGCATGCCGGCGGCATTGACGAGGCCATGTATAGCTGGCCGGTAGCCGCGCTTAGCGATCAGGAACAGATGGCCGCGACAGAACCCAGCTTTCTCAAAAACCCTGAGGAAATGGAAAACGGAGAACGCCAGTTTGCCCGCAAATGTTCGATCTGCCATAGCCTGACCCCGGATGGTCAGCGCCGCGCAGGTCCAACGCTACATGGTGTGTTCGGGCGCAAGGCCGGCACGCTTACGGGATATTTTTATTCGGACACGCTGCAAGACTCTGATATCATTTGGAATGAAGAAACGATAAACGCTCTGTTTGACGAAGGGCCGGACCATTACATTCCGGGGTCGAAGATGCCGATGCAACGGATCATCGAACCTAGGGACAGGGACGATCTTATCGCCTTTCTACGCCGCGCCACGGCGCCAGAAAACTGAGCCGGAGGAGACCTATGAAAGCCTTTCTAGCTGCTGTCGCCGTAATGGCGGTGATTACTGTCGCCGCGCCTTATACGCTGCAACAGATCGGTTTCAGTGCTGCGGATGCCGGCACCAGCTCGGCTGTGCGTCTCGACTGAATGTCCGAATATCTGACCACCAAGGAACTGGCCGATCTGCTGCGCATTGGCGAACGGAAGGCCTATGACCTGGCCTCATCGGGTGAGGTGCCTTGCGTGCGTGCCATGGGCAAACTGCTGTTCCCGCGGGCCGAGGTGATTGCATGGCTGAACGCCTCGCGATCCGGCCCGGAAGTGGCCGAACCGCCCCTTCCCCCGATTGTCGCTGGCAGTCACGATCCGCTGCTGGACTGGGCGCTGCGCGAAAGTGGTTCGGGGCTGGCGACCTATTATGATGGCTCGTTCGACGGGCTGACCCGTCTGAAAGACCGCAACGCGCAGGCGGCAGCGCTGCACATTCATGAGGATGGCGGGTTCAACACCCAGACCCTGAAAGACGCTTTGGGTGAGGCCCCGGTCGTTCTGTTCGAAATCGCGCAGCGGCAGCGTGGGTTGCTGCTGGCACCGGGCACGTCGGATATTCAGGGTTTTGCGCAGCTAAAAGGCCGACGTGTCATCCTGCGTCAGGACAGCGCGGCCAGCCAACGGTTGTTCGACGCACAGCTTGAGGCCCACGAAATAACCCGCAACGATCTGGAAACCCTGCCCACCTGCGCCCGCACAGAAGAAGAGTTGGCCATTGCCCTGCATGACAACAAGGCCGAGGTCGGGTTCGGACTAGGCGCATTGGCTGGGCTGTACGATCTGGGATTTGTTCCCACGCATACCGAACGCCTGGACCTGGCGATTTGGCGTCGGGCCTATTTTGATGACCCGATGCTGAAGTTGCTCAGCTTTGTGCAGTCCGAGCGGTTCCTGACCCGCGCCAATGAGTTTGGTGGTTACGACCTGTCCGGTCTGGGAACGATCCACCATAATGGCGCCAGCGGGTGATCTCTTATTTCGCGTTCGGAAAAAACAGCTGCTGACCATTCAACTCAAAGGCCTCGATGGCTGCCTGCCCGTCCGGCCCGATCAACCAGTCGATGAACCGTTGGCCAGCCGCCGCCCGTACCCCCGCATGTTTTTCAGGGTTCACCAGAATGACGCCGTATTGGTTGAACAAGCGCGGATCACCTTCGACCAGCAGCTCAAGGTTTCCACGGTTGCCGAAGGATTCCCACGTCGCACGATCCGTCAGGGTATAAGCATCCATGCCACTGGCCACGTTCAACGTCGCGCCCATGCCTGAACCGGTTTCCCTGTACCACGTACCCGATTCCGCAGCTGGATCTACTTCGGCGTCGTTCCAGTGGCGCATTTCGGCCTTATGCGTTCCGCTGTCGTCCCCGCGTGACGCAAAGGGAACTTCGGCCTCAGATACCGCGGTCAAAGCGGCCACGATATCCGATCCGCCCTTCACCTTGGCCGGGTCTGATTTCGGACCGACAAGAACGAAGTCATTATACATCACGTCAAATCGTTCAACGCCCCAGCCGTCTTCGACAAACTGCTCTTCGTCCGCCTTTGCATGGACCAACAGAACGTCACCATCCCCATTGATTGCGTTACGGATCGCCTGCCCGGTGCCCACAGCAACAACGCGCACGTCGATCCCGGTTTCCGCCTCGAACCATGGAAGGACGTAATCCAACAGTCCCGAATTTTGGGTCGAGGTCGTTGATTGCACCACGATAAATGGTTCTTCGGCCATGGCCGGACCTGAAAACAAGCCAAGTGAAACCAATGCTGCCCGAATGAAATTCCGGATCATTCTAAACTCCAGATTTTTTGTTATGTCACCAATCCGCCTGCAAGATACCTGCGCGAGGCATCACTTTTGGGATCGTCCAATACCTGACGCGCATCGCCATGTTCAACCACATGACCGCCCTGCATCATGACGACATCCGATGCCAGCCGGCGCGCCTGACCGATGTCATGGGTCACCATGACAATGCGCACCCCCCCTTCTGATGCCCGCAGGATCATGCGTTCAATCACCTGAGTGGCGCTGGGGTCCAGCGCGCTGGTCGGTTCGTCTAGAAACAAGGTATCCGGGTCCAGCGCCAGCGCGCGCAGGATGGCCAGCCGCTGCGCCTCACCTCCCGACAGCGATCTGGCCGATTGCCGGGCTTTGCCTTCCAGCCCGCCTTGGGCCAGCAAATCAGCAATACGCGTCTTGCGAGCAACGCGCTGCAGGCCCTGCCGTTTCAGGACAAAATCCAGATTGGCTGCAACGGACCGGCGCAGCAAGACGGGTTGCTGAAACACCATCGCCTGCCGGGCCTTGTGATCAGCATTCAAAGGAACTCCATCTTGCTCCACGTACCCTTTGTCCGGCGCAATCAGCCCATGCAGGCACCGCAGCAACAGGCTTTTGCCCGCGCCGTTCGGTCCAAGGATTAAGGTCGGCCCCGGCCCGCTCAATGTCAGGTGCGGAACGTCCAGCAATGCGGTGCCATTACGCGCAATCTGCAATCCATTAACGGTGATGCGCCGCGCCATTTCCGAGACCAGATCACGCATGGCGCAACCCCTCTCTCTCAGCCCGCAGGCTGAGCGTGCTGACCATGGCGTTCACCGCTATGGCAATACCGATCAGGATCGCGCCGAGCGCCAGGGCCAGCGCAAGATTTCCCTTGGACGTTTCCAACGCGATGGTCGTCGTCATCACCCGTGTCACGTGGTTGATGTTGCCGCCAACGATTATGACCGCCCCAACTTCGGCAATGGCGCGACCAAATCCGGCCAGCAACGCCGTGACCAGCGCCAACCGCGCATCCCACAGAAGTACTGGCACAGACGCCAGCCGCGACACGCCCAAGGATCGGAGCTGTTCCGAGTATTCCTCGGCCAGCATCTCGACCACCTGCCGCGTCAACGCAGCGACGATGGGCGTCACCAAAACAACCTGCGCGATGATCATCGCGGTCGGTGTGTAGAGCAGTTCAAGGACGCCCAAAGGCCCGGATCGCGACAACATCAGATAAACCAGCAGGCCTACGACAACCGGCGGGAACCCCATCAGCGCGTTCATAAGAATGATCAAAACCCGCCGCCCCGGAAAGCGTACAACAGCCAGCGCAGCGCCAACAGGCATGCCAATAAGTGCAGAAATCAGGACGGCAAAAATGGAAACTTTCAGGGAAAGCAGCACAATCGCCCAAAGCTCTGGATCCCCATTCAGGATCAGAGTGAACGCCGTATTGAATTCCGCTGCAAATCCCTGCATTTTATTCGGACTATCGCCAGTTTCGTATGAAATGCGCTGTTATTCATAGAATTCTACGCCATTTCGATCTCAAGTACAGACACATTTCCGACATAAGAAACAGGAAACGCGGCCCCGATTGGGACCGCGCCTTTTCAGTCAGTGCGAAGCGGATCAGTTCAGAGCCGCATCCGTGATCTGGTGCGTCCAAGCGCCGTCTGGCTGCTTGGTGATCACAGGATCGGAACCGCCCGCCAGCAGCGTGGCAACGGTGCGCTCAAAATCGGCAGGGTCCAGCGAACCGTTCGAACCTGAGGTCAGCTTCGCGATCTCGCCCATCATGCGTTTCTGGTGCTCTTCGGTCTGGGCGCCGGTCTCATCGTTTTCCAGCACGATATCGGCTGCCTCATCCGGGTGTTCTTCGGCGTATTTCCAACCCTTCATCGAGGCGCGAACGAAGCGTTCCATCTTGTCGACAAACGCCGCATCCCCAAGGTTCTCTTCCAGAACATACAGGCCGTCCTCCAATGTCGCGACGCCCTGATCTTCGTATTTGAAGGTCACCAGCTCATCCGGGTTGACGCCGGAATCGATGACTTGCCAGTATTCGTTGTAGGTCATGGTGCTGATGCAATCGGCCTGACGCTGCAGCAACGGATCGACGTTGAAGCCTTGCTTCAGAACCTCGACACCGCTTTCGCTTTTGCCACCCGTGTCGATGCCCAGTTGGCTCATCCAGCTCATGAACGGGAATTCGTTGCCAAAGAACCAAACGCCCAGCGTGCGGTTCTTAAGGTCTTCGGGTGCCGCGATCCCGGCATCTTTCCAGCAAGTCAGCATCATACCCGAGCTTTTGAATGGCTGCGCGATATTGACCAGAGGCAAACCCTTTTCGCGTGCAGCCAGCGCGGCGGGCATCCATTCGACGGTCACGTCAGCGCCGCCACCTGCGATCACCTGCGTCGGTGCAATGTCTGGTCCACCAGGCAAAATAGTGACGTCCAGCCCCTCTTCCTCGTAGAACCCCTTGTCCTTGGCAACATAGTAGCCCGCGAACTGAGCCTGCGTGACCCACTTCAGTTGCAATGTCACCTCATCCGCAGCGAAAGCCGAACTGGCGGCCAGACTAAAGGCGGCTATCGCCCCGCTGAGTAGCTTATTCATCTTCATATCTCCTAGTTGCTGTTGGTGCCCCTTTTGGGGTCTGTTGAATTATCGTTTTATCCACGTTGCGACGGGTGCCAGAAGGTCACCGCCTTTTCGATCATTGCGACAAGACCATAAAATGCGGTCCCGGCCAAAGCGGCCACCACAATCTCGGCCCAGACCATATCCAGCGACAATTGCCCCACGCTGGTGGATATCCGAAAGCCCATGCCTAGCGTGGGCGAGCCAAAGAACTCTGCCACGATAGCGCCGATCAATGCCAGGGTGGTAGAAATCTTTAAGCCGTTGAAGATAAAGGGCATCGCGGCAGGTAACCTTAGCTTGAGGAAGCTCTGCCAATACGTCGCCGCATAGGTCTCCATCAGGTCACGCTGCATGGCCGTGGCCTCGCGCAACCCGGCCACTGTGTTGACCAACATGGGAAAGAACACCATCACCACAACGACGGCGGCCTTGGAATGCCAGTCGAATCCGAACCACATCACAAGAATGGGCGCGGTCCCGACAATTGGCAGCGCTGCGACAAAGTTCCCAACGGGCAGCAACCCAAGTCGCAGGAATTCCCAGCGATCCACAGCGATTGCCATCAGGAATGCAGCGCCACAGCCTATCAGATAGCCGCTGAGCGCCCCCTTGATGATGGTCTGCACAAAGTCGGCCCAAAGGATCGAAAGGCTGTCGGCAAATCGCACCGCAATGACGGACGGCGCTGGCAGAATGACCAAGGGAACGTCGAGCCCCCGGACCACCAGCTCCCACATAGCGATGATGGTCAGACCGAAAATCATCGGGGCCAAAAACCGAACTGCGCGGCTGTCAGCCTGAGGTCCGCTGGCGAGACGGCTGTTCAACCACCACCCAAAAAGCCACAGGAAGATTGCAAAGAAAACCAGGATCATTGCGACATCCCCATCCGCTTTAGCACCGAGCGTTCAAGAACCCCAAGCAACCCGACCAGACAGGCCGCCAGAATGGCCGCTGCAAACAAGGCTGACCAGATTTGAACCGTCTGGCCGTAGTAGCTGCCTGCCAGCAACCGCGCGCCTAGTCCGGCGACGGCACCCGTCGGCAACTCACCCACAATGGCCCCGACCAGCGACGCTGCGATACCGATCTTCAATGAGGTAAACAGATACGGCATCGAGGCCGGCAAACGCAGTTTCCAAAACCCCTGAGACCGGCTGGCATTATAGGTGCGCAGCAGGTCAAGTTGCATTGCATCGGGACTGCGCAGCCCCTTCACCATACCGACAACGACAGGAAAAAAGCTCAGATAGGCCGAGATAATTGCTTTGGGGATGATCCCCTGAATGCCGATCGAATACAGCACCACGATGATCATCGGTGCCAGAGCGATGATGGGAATGGTTTGGCTGACGATGGCCCAGGGCATGACAGACAGGTCCATCACGCGGCTATGCACAATCCCCACGGCCAGCAGAATGCCCAACCCCGTGCCAATCGCAAAGCCCAGCATAGTGGCACTGAGTGTAACCCAGGCATGATAGATCAATGATCTTTTCGAGGTGATTTTCTTCTCGACTGTCGTTTCCCACAACTCTTCAGCCACCTGATGCGGTGCGGGCAAGCGTGGTCGGTCTTGGTCCCAAGTCTCATCGATGGCGTAAGGATTGTCGAATACCAGCTCAAACTCGCTCATGTCGCGCCGATCAACCGCCTTGGGCGGATCAACCGCCTCCCCTGCGCGTTCAAATTCCGTCAGAACACCCTTGATGTTCATTGGCACGCTGGCGGCATACCAGAACAGGATAATAACGCCCACGACAGTAAGGACAGCCCAGACAGCTCTGATCCCTGCACTAGTCATCTGTATGCCCCGCCCGCAGGCCCTCACGCACGCGATGAGCGACTTCTATGAACTCAGGCGTGTCGCGAATATCCAACGGCCGCTCTTTCGGCAGAGGGCTGTCGATCACATCCGTAATCCGACCCGGGCGCGGGCTCATCACGACGATCTTGGTGCTGAGATAGACCGCCTCGGGGATTGAGTGCGTGACGAAACCGATGGTCTTTTCCGTCCGCGCCCACAGCGCCAGAAGCTGTTCATTCAGATGATCACGCACGATCTCATCCAGCGCCCCAAAGGGTTCGTCCATTAGCAGGATATCGGCGTCAAACGCCAAGGCGCGCGCGATACTGGCCCGCTGCTGCATTCCTCCGGACAACTGCCAGGGAAACTTGCCTCCAAATCCTTCAAGATCAACTAGTTCCAGAACGTTTCTCACACGTTCATCTTGCTCAGCGGCCGAATACCCCATGATCTCAAGTGGTAGCTTGATGTTCTTAGCGATTGTGCGCCAAGGATACAGACCCGCCGCCTGAAACACGTACCCATAAGCCCGGTCCCGCCGCGCTTCGTCCGGGGTCATGCCATTGACAGTCAGGGTTCCACCCGTTGGGGTTTCCAATGCCGCGATACAGCGCAAAAAGGTAGTTTTGCCGCAGCCCGAGGGGCCAATAAAACTGACGAATTCGCCCTTGCCGACAGTCAGGTTGACGTCTTTCAACGCGTGAATCGGTCCGTCATTGGTTTGGAAGGTCAGATCCAGCTGCCTTGCCTCGATCACAGGCTGGGTAGTGCTTTCAGTATTCATTCCATAGCCTTGAAAAGATTTGATTTTGGGCCGCCACAAAGGCGACCCACACGCGTCATACGCCCGTCGCGGGGATGCCCGACCGCTCGATCGGTCGAGGCGCGGTCAGCTCTTTCCAGGTGCTCAACGCCTTGTTCACATGGCCATTAGGTTCGCGTGCGACAAAATCACCGTGACCTTCCTGCGTGCGAATCTCGCCGTCATGCACAGCCACATGCCCCCTCGTCAGGGTAAAGCGCGGCAGGCCTTTGACCTCTTTCCCCTCAAACACGTTGTAATCAATCGAGGATTGCTGGGTGTCCGCGCTGATCGTCTTTGATTTCTCAGGGTCCCACACAACGATATCCGCATCTGCCCCAACAAGGATCGCGCCCTTTTTGGGATAGCAGTTCATTATCTTGGCGATGTTTGTTGACGTCACCGCGACGAATTCATTCATCGTCAGACGGCCTGTATTCACCCCATAGGTCCACAGCATAGGCATCCGGTCTTCCAATCCGCCCGTGCCGTTCGGGATTTTGGTAAAGTCGCCAACACCGTACCGCTTTTGCTCGGTCGTAAAGGCGCAATGGTCTGTCGCTACAACGCTCAGCGTGCCCGAGTGTAGACCGTTCCACAGGCTGTCCTGGTGCTGCTTATTCCGGAACGGAGGGCTCATGACCCTCCGTGCGGCGTGATCCCAATCTTGATGGAAGTACTCGCTTTCATCCAATGTCAGGTGCTGGATCAAAGGTTCGCCCCAAACGCGCTTGCCCTGCATTTTGGCCCGGCGGATCGCTTCATGCGCATCCTCGCAGGACGTATGCACCACATAAAGCGGCACGCCCGCCATATCGGCGATCATGATCGCACGGTTGGTCGCCTCACCTTCAACCTGCGGCGGGCGGGAATAGGCATGCGCCTCGGGGCCGTTGTTCCCCTCGGCCAGCAGCTTAGCGCTGAGTTCAGCCACCACATCGCCATTCTCGGCATGCACCATCGCTATACCGCCCAGTTCGGACAGGCGCTTGAACGAGGCGAACAACTCATCGTCATTCACCATCAACGCGCCCTTGTAGGCCATGAAGTGCTTAAACGTGTTGATCCCCCGCGTCTCGATCACCGTCTTGATGTCATCGAACACCTGCTCCCCCCACCATGTCACGGCCATGTGGAAGGAATAGTCACAGTTTGCACGGGTGGATTTGTTGTCCCATCGCTTCAGCGCGTCCAACAGGCTTTCGCCCGGGTTGGGCAGTGCGAAATCGACGACCATCGTGGTGCCGCCCGCCAAAGCGGCCCGCGTTCCACTTTCGAAATCGTCACTGGAATAAGTGCCCATGAAGGGCATCTCAAGATGTGTATGCGGATCGATCCCGCCGGGCATGACGTAGCAGCCCGTGGCGTCCAGTTCCTTGTCGCCCTTCAAACCCAGACCGATTTCAGTGATAACACCGTCCTCGACTTTGACATCTGCTTTGTAGGACAGATCGGCGGTAACGACGGTCCCGTTCTTGATCACAGTAGACATGTTTTTCTCCCTGCGGGCGCTTTGCGCCTCATGTTGTTTTGATGTGAGAACCCGGCGGTCAGGCCGATTCCCTTTTATTCAACGATTTCTGCAGTTTCGACGACGGCGTGAAGCAAGACATCCGCACCTGCCGCGGCCCATTCCTTGCTGATCTCTTCGGCTTCGTTGTGACTCAATCCGTCAACGCACGGGCACATGACCATCGCAGTCGGCGCCACGCGGTTGATCCAGCAGGCATCATGCCCTGCTCCCGAGATGATATCGGTATGCGAGTATCCCAGCCGCTCTGCCGCATCGCGAACCGCTGCAACGCAGCCATCGTCAAATTTCACCGGATCAAACCCGCCAACCTTTTCAAATTCGATCTGCAGGCCCATCTCATCGACAATGTCCTCAGCTGCCACGCGCAGACGGTTTTCCATATCAGTAATGACATCCAGCTCGGGCGAACGGAAATCGACCGTGAACACAGCCTTGCCGGGGATCACGTTACGAGAGTTTGGATAAACATCGATGTGTCCAGCTGCGCCAACAGCGTGAGGTGCGTGGGACCACGCTATCTCGTCTACCTTCTCTAGAATGCGCGCCATCGCCAGCCCAGCGTTCTTGCGCATTGGCATCGGAGTCGAGCCGGTATGAGCGTCCTTGCCGGTCACGGTGACTTGGGTCCAGCTCAGGCCCTGCCCGTGTGTCACAACACCGATATCCTTGTCCTCGGCTTCAAGGATTGGGCCTTGTTCGATATGCAACTCAAAGAAGGCATGCATCTTCCGAGCACCGACTTCCTCGTCGCCCCGCCAACCAATACGCTGCAATTCATCCCCGAACTTCTTGCCCTCGGCATCTTCACGGTCATAGGCCCAGTCCTGCGTGTGCATTCCTGCAAACACGCCCGAAGACAGCATTGCCGGTGCGTACCGAGTGCCCTCTTCATTGGTCCAATTGGTCGCGATGATTGGATGCTTCGTCTTGATCCCCAGATCGTTGAGCGTACGAATGATCTCCAGCCCACCAAGCACCCCGAGAACACCATCATACTTGCCACCGGTTGGCTGCGTATCCAGGTGCGAGCCGACATAGACGGGCAGCGCCTCGGGGTCGCTTCCTTCACGGCGAGCAAACATGTTGCCCATCTGGTCCAACCCCATGATGCAGCCAGCATCCTCGCACCAACTCTGGAACAAAGCGCGCCCTTCTGCGTCTTCATCCGTCAGGGTCTGGCGGTTGTTGCCGCCCGCAACACCGGGGCCGATCTTGGCCATTTCCATCAGGCTGTCCCAAAGTCTGTCGCCATTGATCCTGAGGTTTTGCGCCGGAGCTGCCATCTTGTTCTTCCCTGTTGCTTGCGATTTGGCTCGCTTTTGGTGTCTTGATTTGACCATCTGGTCAAACTCACGCTATCACGGGTTCGACATCAGTCAAGAAATTGCATGGTGCCGCCGGAAAATTCGGCATATTTGGTGCCCGCTTGGCGGAAAAAGAGACAGTCAGGAAACATGCCCAAAGACCGCGCCCCGACCCGAATTCAGAAAAAGAACCGCGCCGCGATTCTCGAGGCCGCGCTGAACGTGTTTTCGGCGCATGGTTTCCGTGGGGCGACCGTCGATCAAATCGCCACCGAGGCCGGGCTGAGCAAGCCGAACCTGTTGTATTATTTCCCGTCGAAAGAGGCGATCCACACAGCCCTGCTGTCAGGCCTGCTGGAGGTCTGGCTTGCCCCACTGCATGATCTGGACGCGGATGGCGATCCGATGGAAGAAATCCTCGCCTATATCCGCCGCAAGCTGGAAATGAGCCGAGATCTGCCGCGCGAAAGCCGCTTATTTGCAAACGAGCTGGTTCAAGGCGCTCCGCGCATCCACGAATCTCTGTCGCACGACCTAAAATCTCTGGTGGATGAGAAGACGGCAATACTCACACAGTGGATGGATCAGGGCAAAATCGCGCGCCTGCACCCCCATCACCTGATTTTTTCAATCTGGGCGCTGACACAGCATTACGCCGACTTCGACGTTCAGGTCCGTGCCATTCTGGGTGACGAAGATCCCTTTGAGGGGGCCGAACCGTTTATCGACACGCTGTATCGGAAACTTCTTACGCCATAGAAGAACCGCTTTTTTCGGCGGTCCCTATTCTCAGGTAATATTGGCGGAATGCCACACATTCTTGACAACCATGTAGTTGTCCAGCCCCTCGGTGCCGCCTTCGCGACCATAACCGCTGGATTTCACCCCACCAAAGGGGGTTTCGGGCATGGAAGCCTCCAGCGTGTTGATCGACAGGTTACCAACCTCAACCTCATCAATCAATCGATCAATATAGTCTGCGCGATTTGTAAATGCATAACCGGCCAGCCCATAGGGCACTGAGTTTGCCTTGCCGATTGCGTCATCCAGTGAGGACACTGGATTGATCACAGCCACCGGACCAAAAGGTTCCTCCTGCATGATCCGGGCGTTGTCGGGCACGTTCAGCAGGACGGTGGGCTGAAAAAAATATCCTTTGTCGCCATGTTTGGCGCCACCCGTGGCAACCGTCGCACCCTTTTCACGGGCGTCTTCCACCAATTCGGTCAGTGCAGGCGCCCGCCGGTCATTTGCCAGAGGCCCCATTTCCACATTTTGGTCCATTCCGTTTCCGACAACAGTTGCTGCAGCGCGTTCAACAAAAGCTTTGGCGTAATCTTCAAAGATGCTTTCATGCACAAAGAACCTTGTGGGCGATGTGCACACCTGCCCGGCATTGCGCATTTTTCGAACTGCGCTTGAGGTCCCGGCCACTTTCACATCTGTGTCTTCGCAGACAATTACTGGCGCGTGGCCACCAAGTTCCATCAGCACCGAAGTCATATGTTCTGAGGCCAAGGTAGTCAGATGCCGCCCTACAGCGGTTGAGCCGGTGAAAGCCACAAGCCTTACAGGATCCTGCGGGATGAGGTGGTCTGAGATTTCTTCCGGCTCTCCGAACACCAGGTTCAGGACGCCCGCAGGAAGACCGGCATCTTCAAAGGCTTTTGCAATATGTATTGCCCCGGCGGGTGTTTCTTCTGCCGCCTTCAGTATGATCGAGCAGCCCGAAGCCAGTGCTCCGGCAATTTTTCGTGCTGGTTGGCTCATCGGGAAGTTCCAGGGTGAAAAGGCCGCGACGACACCGATAGGCTGGTGATGAACGGAAAACTTGTGTCCCGGAGCCGCAGGGATGACCCGCCCATAGGTCCGCATCGCCTCGCCCGCGTCCCATTCAAAGAACTCGGCCCCTCGGATCACTTCGAGACGGGCCTGTTTCAGTGGTTTGCCATGTTCCAGAGTGATGGCCTGGGCAATTTCTTCCTGACGCTCACGCATCAGCGCGGCGGCTCGCAAGATCGTGTCAGAACGGTCGCGCGGCGAGGTGCGGCTCCATAGTCGGAAACCTTTGACGGCCGCATCCAGGGCGTCATCCAGATCCTGCTTTGACGCGCAGGGAAGACGCCCGATTTCGCCCTCGGTCGCTGGATTCACGACCGGTATGTTCCGGTTGGCTGTGCGCCATTTGCCTGCAATAAACAGCTTAAGCTCAGGATACATGAAACCGGTGCCTCCGACTTTGACCATTTCAAATCACGCAATGGCTGGCATTACTTCAAGTGAATTGGGTGAATACTGATATCAATTTGACGAATACCTGACCTCATTTCTGTTTCACCGCCTGATGCAGCGCCGATTTAAAGGCCCGGCCAGCGGGGGAAAGATCATCATCCGCTCGGAATGAGACACCAATCGGCCCCTGCCCAAATGGGACATCCCAATCCAATGGCGACAGGTAGCCGTGGGCGATGTCCTGCGACACGACCTCGGCCGGCATAAGCCCGATCAGATCGCGCGACTGCAGCAAAGCGCGATTGGTCAGGTAGGACACGGATTCGATCGTCACGGGCGGAACGTATTGCTGCTGGCCAACAAAGAAATGATCCAGCTGACGCCGCAATGTGGTTTCCAGCGGCGGGACGATCCAGCCAAAGGGTTTGGTCTGAGCGAAGGAAACATCCGGGCGACCCGCAAGAGGATGCTGATTGCCGACAATCGCCAAAATGCGGTCTTCAAACAGCTTTTCCTGCCTGATCTTGTCACGGTGCCTATGAGAGGGAAGCCGCCCGACTACCATGTCGATTTCGCCCGAAAGCAACCTCGGCATTAGGACTTCGTTCGTGCCCTCGTTGATCTTGATCGCCACATTCGGGCGGTCAGCCAAAAGGATTTCAATGGCGGCCGGCAGCAGGCTGGTTGAGGCCGCCAACAAAGTGCCCACCACCACGCGGCCTGCATTGCCTTCGTTCAGGTCATCCAGTTCCTGCGCAGCGTTCGAGACCTGGGCAAAGATTAGCTTGCCGTGACGTATCAAAGTTTCTCCGAACACGGTCGGAATCACACCCCGATTGGTCCGGCTAAACAGCTTGACCTCAAAATCCAGTTCCAGATCCTGAATCATCTTGGTTGCTGCGGGTTGAGAAATACCCAGCTCGCGTGCTGCGTTCTGGATGTTGCCATGCGCACCCACAGCAACCAGCAGGCGCAGTTGGCGCAGTTTCAGCCGGGTCAGGGCGCGATCGACGATGCGTGAGTGACGTCCCACCATGGTCAGATCACAATTGGGTCCAGAAGCTGCTCGAGCTTTGCCACCACACTCATCGCGGCCAAGGCCGAGCTGCGTGGATTGTCCGGCAGGGACTTGCCGCTGATCTGGAAATGAAACCGCCCGAATTCGCCTTGGGCCTCGATCTCGTGAGTGTTGCCGTTGGCTGAAGGGTCCGCAATCAGTTGAACCTGCGTGTCGTCGAACCCTAGCCCAGCCAAAGCGACTGCCGCCGCCACGTTTGCATTTTTGGGATAATTCAACGCGGCCTCACGAGCGGTGCCATTGAAATGCGTTTCCGGCTTGGTGAGATTTGCGAGGTCTAACTTGTCCTCAGCGATTGAACCTTTCCAGCCCT
Organism: Ruegeria sp. CDSA246; assembly: GCF_059611225.1. NCBI lineage: Bacteria > Pseudomonadati > Pseudomonadota > Alphaproteobacteria > Rhodobacterales > Roseobacteraceae > Ruegeria > Ruegeria sp. CDSA246. The sequence goes on from NZ_JBXWPD010000004.1 coordinate 112,870, forward strand.
GCGGTGGCTTGCGCCCGACATAGATAACCTTGTCCAACTTGCCGGTCGCAGCCGCACCAAGACAATCCAGCGCACCGATGGCGCCACTGGCCAGGTGCAGCTTGGCCCCCCCGCCGCGAGCAGAGGACTCCAGTGCATCCGCGACCTGCCGGTCTGCCAATGCGCCGATGGATACGGTGACCATATCAATTCCACGGGACAAAACCTGAGGACCGTACTCCGCCAACGCGTGATGGCCCGCGCAGTCGATCACCAGATCTGCTCTGGAAGTGAGATCTTTTACAGAGCTCACAAATAAATCCGGATCCTGCGAAACGCTGCTTGCGCGAACCAGAACCGCATGAACCTGATGCCCTCGCGCCTGAATCGCATCCAAGACATGCTGCGCGATCGCGCCTTTTCCAATCAATCCAATCTTCATGCGGCAAACTTAACCCAGAGCCAAAGATTCCTAAATTGATATTCTATGAATATTCTAATTTCTGATATCCAATTCCCAGCTTTCGCATTGGATCAGAAGAGATGATCGGGCTTTCATAGCAGCATAACCAGAAGGTCCGCCTGATATGAATTACTCTAAACACGATGCAAAAGCCTATGCGCGCGCGCACATGACCGGTATCTGGGCGGCGGCCCTGAACCCGTTCAACGATGATTTGTCACTGAATGAGGCAGGCCTGAGGTCAAACATTCGTCACTGGATCGACGATCTGGATATTCAGGGCCTGTTCGTTGCGGGGAAACAGGGCGAGTTTTTTTCGATGAGCCTTGATGAGCGCAAGCGCAACTTTGAAATTGCGGTCGATGAATGCGCGGGCAAGGCCGGTGTGATCGTCTCGGTCTCGGACCAGAACATGGACACCGCGCTGGAACTGGCCCGTCATGCGCAGGATTGCGGAGCTGATTACATAGTTCTGCACGCGCCTGTCCTGAGCTTCGTTCAGGATCGTGGCGAAGTTCTCTACCAGTACTACAAACGGTTCTGCGATGAACTGGACATCGGGATCGCGATGTGGAGCCACCCTGACAGCGGCTACCTGATGCAGCCCGAGGAGTGCGCGCGAATTGCAGAGCTGCCCAATATCGTGGCGATCAAATACTCAGTCCCACGTGAGATGTATGTGAAACTGACCCATATGGTTGGAGACAAAATCCATGTCTCAACCTCGGCCGAACATGAATGGTTGGACAATATTCTGGAGCTTGATTGGAAATTGTACCTATGCTCGTCCCCGCCCTATCAGATCCAGTCCAAGAACGATCAGCGCATGAACGAATACACGCGGCTGGCTTTTGCCGGCAAAGCAGATGAGGCGCGCAAGGTGTTTGACAGCCTGAACCCGGTGCGGGACGCGATGAAGCGAACCAAACCTGCAGGCAAACCCACCGCTTTTGGAAAATACTGGCAAGAGTTGCTGGGACAGGTCGGAGGGCGTGTGCGACCCCCAATGCTGGAACTGACCGAGGCGGAAAAAGAGATCATCCGCAAAGGGTTCGCGGAAAGCGGCCTGAAGCCATAGCCACATCGATATAAGCAAATCGGATATCTAGATGCGGATAATTTCTTTGCGGTTATGAAAAAACCGGCCAAACTTCTACTAACAGGGAGTGGGACATGTCGAAGTTAAGTGCATTCAACTTTCAGAAATGGATCGACGAACACCGTCACCTGCTGAAACCTCCAGTCGGCAATCAACAGGTGTGGGAGGATGCCGACCTGATGGTCACCGTCGTCGGCGGGCCGAACAAGCGAACCGACTATCACGACGATCCAGTTGAAGAGTTCTTCTATCAGCTGGAAGGCGACATGGTGCTGAAGCTGTATGACGGAGAGGAATTCTATGACGTTCCGATCCGCGAAGGTGAGATCTTCTTGCTGCCGCCGCATGTGCGCCATTCACCACAAAGACCGCAGGAAGGCTCAATCGGATTGGTGATCGAACCCAAACGGCAGACAGGCGAGCTGGACGCGATCGAATGGTATTGCTTTGAATGCGGCACCCGCGTTCATCGGGCCGAGATGCAATTGCAGTCTATCGTCAAGGACTTGCCGCCGGTCTACGAAAAATTCTATTCATCAGAAGAAGACAGAACATGCCCGAACTGCCAGACCGTGCATCCGGGAAAAGAGCCGCCAGAGGGCTGGGTCACACTCTGAGATGAACAAACAACAGGGAAGAACATGAAACATTTTGCTAAGATCGCCGCTTCGGCTGCAGCGCTTGCTGTGACATCGCTAGCTGCCCATGCAGATGAATTCCGTCTGGGCCTGATCACGCCACCTCCGCATATCTGGACCAAGGCGGCCGAGTCCTTTGGGGCCGAGCTGAACGAAGCCAGCGGTGGTGCCCATACCGTATCTGTATTCCCCGCCCGTCAGTTGGGCAACGAGGCAGAGATGCTGCAACAATTGCAGACTGGCGCGCTGGATATGGCATTCATGACCGTGGCCGAAGTGTCGAACCGCGCACCTGATCTGGGTGCGTTTTATGCACCGTATCTCGCGGATGATATCGGCCACGCGGGGCGCATCCTACGTTCGGATACCGCAAAATCGATGCTGGAACCCCTGCCTGGTCAGGTTGGCGTTGTAGGCTTAGGTTACGGTATGGCCGGGCTGCGCCAGATCGTCAGCCGGGGCGATGTGTCTTCGGCAGAGGACCTGTCTGGTCTGAAACTGCGGATCACGCCGTTCACGCCGATTTTGGATTTCTACAACGCGGTCGGAGCTGCACCAACACCAATGCCGCTGCCTGCTGTCTATGACGCGCTGGCCAATGGGCAGGTCGATGCCATTGATATGGATGCAGAACTGATCTGGGTGCTGAAATACTATGATCACGCCGACACGATCGTTCAATCCGACCACATGATGTTCCCGATGGTCGGGCTGGTCTCGGCCAAAGTCTGGGCGGGACTGTCCGAAGAAGACCGCGCGATGATCGGTGAACTGATGGCCAAGCATGTCGACAGCACCATCGATGCCTATGTTGCCAACGAAGCGAAGTGGCTGGAACAGATAGAGGGAACCGGCAAGGCCTACAAGAAAGTCGATGCCTCATTCTTTGGCGATGCGATTGAGGAATGGAACGGCATCTGGTCTGAAAAAACCTCGTCCCTTGACGCGCTGCGCGAGACTGCGGCAGAAACCAAATAAAGTTGAACGTTTCAGGGAAAGGGCGCAGGTCAATCCTGCGCCCTTTTTCATAGGGGATCGGCTATGTTATACCGGCTGTCTGCAGCGTGGGCGTGGGTTGAGTTATGGTGTGCCGCAGCACTGGCCGTTTGCGTCACCCTATTGATCTTGTTGAATGTCGTGACACGCACGGCGGGTAACGCCTTGTTCTGGGTGGATGAATTGGCGATCTATGCCATGGTTTGGATGACATTCCTTGGCGCGTCAGCCGCGTTGCACCACCGCAATTCGGTCTCGATCACGATCCTTGCCGATCTGGTTCCACCTCATATCCGGGCAATAATCCGAAAAGCAGTCGACATCGTTGTCTTCGCGTTTGCAATCGCGATGCTGTGGTTCTGCTGGCGGTGGTTTTTGCCACTGGACATCGCTCGTACAGGGTTCGATGTCGTGGTTTTTCAAGGCAATACGTTCAACTTCATCTATGCCGAACCGACCTCAACCCTCGGGCTTCCGAAGTTTCTGTTTTGGCTCGTGATGTGGCTGTTTGCTTTGGGGGCAACGCTACATTCTACGATGCATCTTCTGACGCGTCCCGGACAAGGGTCACCGGCATGAGCCCGATTGTCTTTCTAGCCACCCTGCTGTTGTCGGTGCCCGTTGCCATCGTGTTGGCGATCACTGCAATCTGGTACATCTGGGAAAGCGGGAACACGGTTCTGTACGACAGTTTCGCGCAGAAAATGTTTGGCGGGTTGGAAAACTACGGCCTGCTGGCAATCCCGCTGTTCATGCTGACCGGAGAACTGATGAATGAAGGCGGCATGACACGCCGCCTGGTCGCTTTGGCGCGTGTATTCGTGGGCGGATTCCGGGGCGGGCTCGCCTATATCAACCTGCTGGCCAATATGTTCATGGCCGCCATCATCGGCTCGGCAACCGCACAGATCGCTGTGATGTCCCGCGCCATGGTCCCCGCGATGGAGGAAGAGGGTTATAGCAAGGGCTTCGCCGCCGCCACGACAGCAGCCGGGGGCCTGTTGGCACCGGTCATCCCGCCGTCAATGATGTTCGTTATCTTTGGCGTTTTGGCGCAGATTCCCATCGGCGACATGTTCATCGCCGGGATCATACCCGGCCTGCTGCTGGCAGGAGCCTTTGCTTTGGTGATCACGCTTGTCGGTTGGGTTCAGCAATTCCCAAAAGGCGTCTGGATGTCCCGCCGCGATGCTCTGCAGGCCCTGATCGCCGCCCTTCCCGCGATGCTGATCCCGGTTTCGATCATCGGTGGTATTCTGTTTGGCATCGCTACGCCGACAGAATCCGCAGCCATCGCTTCGCTGATCGCATTTCTGGTCGGGTGGCTCATTTACGGAGAGCTAAAGCCGCAACATCTGGGCGAGATGTTCAAGCGAACAGCCGCAAACGCATCGATGATCCTGTTCATGATTGCGGCGGCCAACGTTTTTGGGTGGGTGATCATTTACGAAGAAATACCACAGCAGCTGGCGGGGCTGATCACGTCGATCACCTCAGATCCGTTCATGTTTTTACTGATCGTAAATGCTGCACTGCTTTTGGTGGGGATGGTGATCGACGGGATCGCCGCCATCATCCTGATCACGCCCATTTTGTTGCCAATTGCCACTGGGTCCTACGACATCAGCCCCTACCAGTTCGGAGTTGTCGTATGCCTGAACCTTGTTCTTGGCCTGCTTACGCCACCCGTCGGCATTGGCCTCTATATCGCCTCATCCATGAGCGGCACGACCCCCGGAGCAATTCTGAAATCGCTTTGGCCGTTCCTGATTGCAGTGGCCGCTGTGTTAATACTGCTCAGCTATGCGCCGATCTTGTCGACCTACCTGATCTAGCGAAACGAGATGAAGCTGCGGGTCTTTGGAGACACTGTTCAGTTGGGGCAATAACAGCCATCCACGTGGTCAACAGCACAATTAGTAAGGGGCCCACGCTTTGGGGCCCCTTCTTGTTTTTAGCAACCAAATTACTCGGCAGCTTTGGCCATCGGGTTGTTTGGATGGGTCGTCCAATTCGCATATTCCGGCTGAACTTCCTGCCCTGTACGCGGATCAACCTCGCCCGCGGCCATTGGCACCATTGAGATACATCCATCCACTGGGCACACGTCTACGCACAAGTTACAGGCGACGCATTCGTCATCCATGACCTCGAATACCCGATCATCGGACATGGAAATCGCCTGGTGGCTGGTGTCTTCGCACGCGGCATAGCAGCGACCGCATTTGATGCACTGGTCCTGATCGATCTTGGCCTTGGCCACGTAGTTTAGGTTCAGATACTGCCAGTCAGTCACGTTCGGAACGGCACGACCGACAAACTCGGACACGTTTGTGTACCCTTTTTCGTCCATCCACTTGGACAGACCTGCAGTCAGTTCGTCGATGATCTTAAAGCCGTAAGTCATAGCTGCAGTACACACCTGGACGTTTCCACAGCCCAGAGACATGAACTCTGCCGCATCGCGCCATGTGGTCACGCCGCCAATGCCGGAAATCGGCAAGCCATGGGTGGCTTCGGCGCGGGCGATCTCGGATACCATCGACAGGGCAATTGGCTTGACCGCCGGGCCACAATACCCACCGTGGCTGCCCTTGCCATCAATCGATGGTTCCGGGCTGAACGTGTCCAAATCAACGCTGGTGATCGAATTGATCGTGTTGATCAGTGACACCGCATCCGCGCCACCGTTTTTCGCCGCCTCGGCAGGCTTGCGAACATCAGTGATGTTTGGCGTCAGCTTCACGATCACGGGCCGGTCATAGTATTTCTTGCACCAGCGGGTGACCATCTCGATATATTCCGGCACCTGCCCTACGGCTGCGCCCATGCCACGCTCGCTCATCCCGTGCGGGCAGCCAAAGTTCAGCTCGATCCCGTCCGCGCCGGTTTCTTCGACACGCGGCAGGATTGCTTTCCAGGCCTCTTCCTCGCAGGGCACCATGATCGACGCGATCAGCGCGCGATCTGGATAGTCCGCCTTAACCCGGGCCATTTCTTCAAGGTTCACCTCAAGCGGGCGGTCGGTGATCAGTTCGATGTTGTTGAGACCCAACAGGCGGCGATCCGCGCCATAGATCGCGCCGTAGCGCGGCCCGTTCACGTTTACGACCGGCGGCCCCTCGGACCCGAGCGTTTTCCAGACGACACCGCCCCACCCGGCCTCGAATGCGCGGCGCACATTGTATTCCTTGTCTGTCGGCGGCGCCGAGGCGAGCCAGTAAGGATTGGGGCTGGAAATGCCCAGAAAGTTTGTTGTCAGATCGGCCATGGCTTCTCCCTTCCCGGCTCAGCCGGTTTTCTTGAATATCATTTCGGTCGGACGAATGCGCCCGGCCTTGAGGTTCGTGACGTAGTTTTGAAACTTTTCAGGCGCCGTCTCGCCCATCATCAGGTGGATGCCCAAGGGCGGCGGGCCGCTTTCGGCGATGCGCGCAAACACCTCTTCGAAAAAGGTCAGCGCGAAGTCGGTCCGGTCCGTCTCGGTGACCAATTCGAAGCCCGCCGCTGCGGCGGCGTCTTTGTAAACCTCTGGCGCATCAACAAAAGATGTCTCGGCGACAATCGACCATGGCAAAGGATAGGCCAGTGGCTCGGCAACTTCCCCACCCATCACATCAAACAGGGCAAAGGTCCCATCCCAGGCCAGCGCGCGCGACACTTCCGTGAAAAGGCCAGCCTTGTTTTCGATGTTCATCCCGACATGCATCATGACAGCAAGATCGAAGCCTGCATCCGGCACAGGCATGTCCAGCGCGCTGCCCACCAGAAAACTCGTCTTTTCGGAATGACCGACAATCTGACTCAAAGCCGTGGCCGTTTCGACAAACTCCGGTGTCAGGTCGACCCCGGTCACCGTTGAGTCATAACGATCCACGATGTACCGCGACGTCCCACCGATGCCGCAGCCAACATCCAGCACACGGGTCGCGTGGGTCGGTGACAATTGCGCAAACAGGTTGTCTGTCGCCAGAACGCCGCCGGTGTGGAACTCATCCCCCGCCTTCAGATCGGCCACAGTGGCCGCGTCCGGGTCAATCCCACTGGCCTCAAGCGCCGCGCGAACGCGGTCAGTCAAGGCTCCGGTGGTATAGTGTAGGGCAACGGCTTGTTCGATCTGGGACATGGGAATACCTCAGCAGCGAAAGGAATGGGGTGAATACCCCACCCTATCACGAAACCAGAGTTGCGTGGATGTCCATCGCGGCATCACGGCCCTCGGCCACTGCGGTAACGGTCAGGTCTTCGCCTCCCGCCGCACAGTCGCCCCCAGCCCAGACACCCGCCATCGAGGTACGCCCGGCACCAGACACAGCAATCTTGTTGCCGTCGAGCTTCAGCCCTTCCGGCGCGCCGTCCAGCTTTTGGCCAATGGCCTTGAGGACCTGATCTGCAGGCAAGCGGATCATTTCCCCGGTGCCCGAAAGCTGACCGTCGTGGCTGGCAGTATACTCCAACTCGATCTCGACCGCGGCCCCGTTTCCATGGATGGCCACAGGTTGCACATTGGTCATGATCTTGACGCCGTGCGAGGCTGCGAGGTCCTGTTCGTACCGGCTGGCCCCCATTGCGTCGCGTCCACGGCGATAGGCAATGGTGACATGTTCGGCACCCAACAGTTTCGACTTCACCGCAGCGTCCACTGCAGTCATGCCGCCGCCGATGACGACCACGTTGCGACCCACGGGCAAATCAACCAGATCAGAGGCCTGACGCACGTCCGAAATGAAATCCACTGCAAAGCGAACACCATCTTTTTCCACCCCGTCGGCGCGCAAGGCATTCACCCCGGCAAGACCAATAGACAGAAACACTGCATCATAGTTCTCGGCTAGCCCTTTCAGCGAGATCCCCTCGCCCAGAACTGAACCGGTCTCAATCGAGATTCCGCCGATTTTCAGCAGCCAGTCGACTTCGGCCTGAGCAAAATCGTTGGTCGATTTATACGCTGCGATCCCGTATTCGTTCAGCCCACCCGGTTTGGGGCGGCTTTCGTGGATCACCACGTCATGCCCAAACATGGCCAAGCGGTGCGCACAGGCCAGACCCGCAGGTCCTGCCCCGATTACGGCAACTGTTTTGCCGGTTGGTGCGGCCCGTTGGAACGGATGACTCCCGCCAACCATCACACTGTCTGTTGCATAGCGCTGAAGACGACCGATTTCGACCGGTGAACCTTCGGCGGTTTCGCGCACGCAGACTTCTTCGCACAGCGTTTCAGTCGGGCAAACGCGGGCGCACATGCCGCCCAGAATGTTCTGCGCCAAAATGGTCTCACCCGCCGCTTCGGGCTGACCAGCCTGAATCTGGCGCATGAACAGCGGAATGTCGATGTCTGTCGGACAGGCTGTGACGCATGGTGCGTCGTAACAAAAATAGCACCGATCCGCTGCCACGGCGGCCTCATGGGGGGCCAGTGGCGGATGCAAATCCGTGAAATTCGAGGTCAGCTCATCGCTGGACAGCCGCCCGGAGACAATGCCGGGGGCAATCTGGCCCTGTGCCATCACTCTACTCCCTGTAGATATGTTTGTTGTGGCCTCAGCTTGCCACAAAGTAATTTTTTATCAAATGGTAAAATTTGCCAAATGGTCAAAAAATGAAAAAACCGGACCAATCGACCCGGTTTTCCTTTGTTTCTGCCTGTTTTTCTTGCAGCGAACGTATCAGACCATCTGAGCCAAATGCCCTGTTTTCGTCCAAACACGCGCTCCCGAAGCACCCGCCACGGCGGTAGATCGCGCGCCCGGAGGCAACCTCAGCCAGTCCCAGGTCGTGAAATCCTCGTCAGATTCCCTCAGCGAGCCTTCGATCACAAACAGCTCCATTCCGTGCGACGCGTCCAGATCCAACGCCTCGCCCGCCGCAAGATTGAACACGCGGACATCCTCATGCGCGTCTTTGAACAGTTGAGTATTCCCCTGACCATTGATCGAGCGGCGTACCTCTGTCCGATCATCCGGGTCAAACTGATGCAGCTTCACCAAGATCGTCGCCCCCTCTTTAGCCGAAGGTGTGTGCGACGAGGTCGGAGGGTTTCTCACATAACTGCCGACCGGGAAATCTCCGGTTTCGTCCTGAAAAACGCCGTCCAGAACCAAGTATTCTTCTCCCCCGTCATGGGTGTGGGCCGAAAATGCGCTGCCCGGAGCGAAACGGACGATTGTCGTTGCGCGGGCAACCTCCTCGCCGATGCGATCCAGCATCTTGCGTTCGACACCGGCGGCGGGTGACGCGATCCATTCATTCTGGTCGAAATGAACTGCAACACGTTTGGTGAAATCTGCGTTGATCCTCATGGGGGCACTCCTGAACGGGGACGTGTCCCTAACATGGGATTGCGCCGACATTTTTCAAATTGCACGCATCGCATCTGGTTTTGACGGGCGCGCCTGCATACTGTACGTCCGACAAGAAACCCGAGCAGCGCCGGACCACGGCACCCACAAGTACTGAAAGTCACCGGATGCAGGCCAGCGCCCCGAAATTCAACATCGTTATCATCGGGCAAAACAACCGTCTGCAATACGAAGCCCTTTTGTTTGCCGCCTCGCTGCGGCACAGCAGCCCTGATTTTTCCGGTCGACTGTTCGTGGCTGTTCCACAACCCGGTCCACGCTGGCCGCAGGACCCTACCATCCAGAACGAGGATCTGCTGAAAGCACTCCGTCAGCTGGATGCCGAGATCTTGCCGTTCGAAAACAAAGTATTTGGCGCCAGTTACCCTTATGGCAACAAGATCGAAGCTTTGCTGGCCATGCCCGAGGGTGAGCCCTTTGTGTTTTTCGACAGTGACACACTGATCACCGGCGATCTGACCAGCGTCCCCTTCGACTTTGACCGCCCCGGCGCATCGCTAAGGGTCGAAGGAACCTGGCCCAAACCAACCTTGTATGGTCCTGGACTGGATGGGATCTGGAAGGCGCTTTATCAAAGGTTCGGACTGGATTTCGACAGCTCGCTGGATACCAGCCAACCGGTGGATTACTGGCGGCGCTATCTGTACTTCAATGCCGGGTATTTCTTTCATTCCTGCCCTCACACCTTCGGAAAGCGCTTTCTGGACTATGCCTGCACGATCCGCGACGGCGAAATCCCCGAGATGGCAGGACAGAATTTTGACCCCTGGCTGGATCAGGCTGCACTGCCGCTGGTTATCCACTCGTTCGGCGGCGGTCGCGATGCCCTGCCCGCAGGTCTTCTGGACGGATCGGTCAGCTGTCATTACCGCCTGTTCCCCCTGCTCTACGCCCGTGAAAGCGATCACGCTGTCGCGGTGCTGGAAACCGTGGTTGCGCCAAACCGGGTCAAGAAGGTCCTCAAGGGATATGACCCGATCAAGAAGCTGGTTCTGCAGCGCAAAGGTCACAAGATCAGGGACATGTTCGACCGCGAGAACCTTCCCAAACGCGAGCAGGTTATTCGCAACACGATACGCAAGAATGGTCTTTGGATGCGCTGACAGGAATGTTGTCTGCGCGCGCCCAATCGCCTAGAGATTCAGCAACGCACTTTCCAACAGGAGATTTCCAAGATGTCTGACGGCCCCACCTACGGTTTTGATACGCTTCAAATTCACGCGGGCGCCCGACCCGATCCTGCAACTGGCGCGCGTCAGACACCGATTTATCAGACGACAGCCTATGTGTTCCGCGACGCGGATCACGCGGCCGCCCTGTTCAACCTGCAAGAAGTTGGTTTCATCTATTCCCGCTTGACCAACCCCACCGTGGCCGTTCTGCAGGAACGTGTCGCCACGCTGGAAGGCGGCGTCGGCGCGGTTTGCTGCTCGTCAGGTCACGCAGCACAGATAATGGCGCTGTTCCCGCTGATGGGTCCGGGCTGCAATGTGGTCGCCTCGACGCGCCTCTATGGCGGCACGGTCACGCAGTTCAGCCAGACCATCAAACGCTTTGGCTGGTCTGCCAAGTTTGTCGACACCGATGATCTGGACGCCGTGAAAGACGCAATCGACGAAAACACCCGTGCGGTGTTCTGCGAATCCATTGCCAACCCCGGCGGCTATGTCACTGACATCCGCGCGCTGGCGGATGTGTCTGACGCTGCGGGCATTCCGCTGATCGTCGACAACACCTCGGCCACGCCATACCTGTGCCGCCCGATCGAACACGGCGCGACTCTGGTCGTGCACTCGACCACCAAATACCTGACCGGCAACGGCACTGTCACCGGCGGCTGCATCGTGGATTCGGGCAAATTCGACTGGTCGGCAAATGATAAGTTCCCCTCTCTCAGTGAGCCGGAGCAGGCGTATCACGGCCTGAAGTTCCATGAGACGTTTGGCCCTCTGGCCTTCACTTTCCACGGGATTGCCATTGGCCTGCGTGATCTGGGCATGACAATGAACCCGCAGGCGGCACACTATACGCTGATGGGGATCGAGACCCTGTCTTTGCGGATGGAGCGTCACGTCGAAAACGCTCAAAAGATCGCCGCATGGCTCGAGGCAGATGACCGCGTGGAATACGTCACTTATGCTGGGCTGCCGTCTTCGCCCTACAGTGACAGGGTCAAAGCGCACTACAAGAAGGGCGCGGGTGCCTTGTTCACCTTCGCGGTCAAAGGCGGCTATGACGCCTGTATCAAGCTGGTCAACGCGCTTGAGATTTTCAGCCACGTGGCCAACCTGGGTGATGCACGGTCGCTAATCATTCACTCGGCTTCGACCACGCACCGGCAGCTGACCCCAGAACAGCAAGAGGCCGCGGGCGCTGGCCCCGGCGTTGTGCGGGTGTCCATTGGTATCGAAGACGCAGATGACCTGATCGCCGATCTTGATCAGGCGCTGGCCAAAGCGTCGGCCTAATCCATGAGCGGGCACAACACCAATGATCTGGGCCAACCCATCGGATTGCCGGTAACGGGCGATTTCCCTCGCCCGACACCACCTTACACGCCGATGGAGGGCCGATATTGTTCCGTTGTCCCGCTTGATGTGAATAGGCATGCGCCCGGGTTATTCCGGGCGTTTGCCAACGACACGGATGGCCACAACTGGACCTACCTTGCCTATGGACCGTTCGACGGCGAACGCGAGTTTGAGGATTGGACCCGTGAGACCTGCATGGATTCCGATCCGATGTTCCACACGGTACTGGATAGCAACGAAACGCCGGTGGGTATGGCTTCATTTCTGCGGATTGACCCGGCGGCGGGTGCGATCGAGGTGGGACACATCCACTTCTCACCCTTATTGCAGCGTAGCCCGCAATCGACCGAGACTATGTTCCTGATGATGCGGCGCGTGTTCGATGAGTTGGGCTATCGCCGTTACGAATGGAAGTGCGACGCGCTGAACGCGCCGTCCTGTCGCGCGGCCGAGCGTTTGGGCTTTACCTTTGAAGGTATTTTCCGACAGGCCACCCATTACAAAGGTCGCAACCGGGATACGGCGTGGTATTCCATCCTCGACAGCGAATGGCCCCGCATCCGCAGCGCCTTTGAGGATTGGCTCTCGCCGGACAACTTTGACCAGACGGGCCAACAAAGGCAACCTTTGAAGGCCCGCGCAAGCGTCTGAGGTTACTCAGAGATTTCGAATTCCATTGTGACGGTGACCGAAACGGACACCTCGCCACCTGCGACCGCTACACCACCTGCATCCGCAGCGCTGAATTCCCGCATCATGGCCACGGCGCGCGCGCCACCGACCTGTTCGCTGATCTCTTGAACTGGTCCGAGTGTCACGTTAGCCGCCTGTGCCAACTGCTCGGCCTTGGCGGTCGCTTCGGCCACAGCGTTGGCCCGCGCCTGCGCTTGCAACGGTTTCGGATCCTGCACGCCAAAGCTCAACCCGCCAAAATCATTGGCTCCATCCTGGATAACCGAGTCCATGATCGTACCAAGCTGCGACAGGTCACGCACACGTACTACGACTCGGTTCGAGGCGACAAAACCGGAAATCTCGGGTCGATCTCCGCTGGCGCTGTTCCGGTTGTTCCAAACCGGCGACAAAGACACATCGCGGGTCTGCACATCACGCGTTTCGATCCCAAGTTCCTGCAACCGGCTCAGGACCTGAGACACCGATTCCGAAGTGGCCTTCATCGCGTTTGAGGCCTGCCCGTCTTCATTGGTCACGCCCAGAGTAATAGTCGCCATATCAGGCGCGGCCTGCACGGTTCCCGCCGCGTCAACGGTGATGCGACGTTCTTCCGCATGGGTCATGCCCGCAACTGACATCGTCAGAACTGCAGCTAGAAAAGCGATTTTATTCAAGGTCTTCCCTCCAATTTTCTTTCTTCCAACATGGGGTGGCGGGGGTCTGCCGAACAAGGGGAAAGACCGGCTTTTTCTTTCCCTCGGCGGGATCCTGCTTTAATGTCGCTCTGCGGGCGAATGATCGTTTGCACAGATGCTGACAACTATGGTTTTTCCGGATTATGAAACCCGCCTTTGCGCTGTCTTTTTCTTCGACCGGAATATCCTTGCACCACCATTCGGATGGTGACTGGTACTGCATTGGCGAGGTTGCTCTGGATGCGCCCGACCTGAATACGCAGATCATCGCATTGCGGGATCAGGGCTTTGCCCTTGAAAACGACCTGAACTGCAAGCTGGTGATACCAGCGGATCAGGTACGATTTTTGTCCGTATCAACAGAGGGCCTAAGCCCCGAGGAAAGCGCTGAAAAAGTGCGGGCGGAACTGACCGAGGCAACTCCCTATGCGCTGGATGAGCTCGCCTTCGACACCGCAACCGTCGGTCCGACAACCCATATTGCCGCTGTCGCGAGGCAAACCCTGGATGAGGCCCGGACATTTGCCGCCGAGCACGGGTTTGTTCCGGTGCAGTATTCAACCCCGATCGAAGGTCAGGGATTTCCGTCCGAACCTCGGTTCGAGATCGATACCCACGGCACAGTCGTTGCGGCGGAACCGTTCGAGGTTGAGGATTCTGCCAAAACTGATGAAGAAGCTATCGCAAACACGACTGCAGATTCCGAGACCTCGACAGAGTTTCCTTCAGCCCCCGACACGGTCGGTGCAGTGGAAACGTTTGAGGTAGAGGAGATCGCAAAGGAAAATGAAGCTGCCGCCGATCGGGCAATCGCTTTTACCGAGCCCCAAACGGAGCTTCCTTCCGCGCCCAATGCGACCGCGGCGGTGGAGCCCGGTGAGGGCGAAGAACCCGCCAAAGAACATGATGGCCCTGCCATTCACGCGATCGCTGATACCGAGATCCCACCAGAGTTTCGTTCAGCGCCCCACGCGAACATTGCTGCCGAAACGAAAGCCACACACCCAATCAACCGCTACGCCGTTCCAGCTGCGGCAGCCGCTCTCGTTGCCGGTATTGCCCTGACCGTGTGGTCGTTGACCGGATCTGACGACCCCGAACCCTCAGTAGCCGAGGCGGTTTCGATTGAAGAAACTGTGCCAAACCCCACACCTGACGAGCAGATCGCCGAAACACAGGAGGTTGACGACGATCCGGAGCTTGGATTCGAGCCTGAGGCGGCCGCAACCGCGCCAGAGGAAGAGCCGCAAACCGAACCTGTTGAAGAAACCGCCGCTGATCTCAGCGCGACCGATGCTGCAATCCTCGAAGCGCTGAATGTGGCACCGACCCAAGTTGAACCGGTGGGACAAGTGGCTGAGCCCATAGAAATCCCGTCGCAGGTGGGCATCGAGATCTTTGCTCCTGATCCTTTACCCGATCCGGTCCTGGAATCGGCAGAGGACCTGTATCTGGCATCCCTGGACAGCACTGAGTTGTCGCGGGACGCGGTGGCGCTGCCCCCCGTCAGCAGCTTCGAAACTGACCTACCGTTTGAGCAAAACGCCCTGCCCGCGCAGGCCGGAGTCCAGTACGAACTGGACGAACGCGGCCTCGTCACGCCTTCAGCCGAAGGAACCCTGAACCCCGACGGAGTGGTCGTTTACCTTGGCCGGCCCGCCAAGGTTCCCCCGGCAGTTCCGGTTCGGTTCGAACAAGAGCCGATTGAGGAAGATCCTACAGCCCGCTTAGCGCAGAAAAGGCCAAATCCACGTCCCGCCAATTTGCTGGAAAGCTTTGAACGGCAACAACTTGGCGGACGCACACGCGAAGAACTGGCGGTTCTGCGTCCGAAACTGCGCCCCAAGTCCCTGCAAAGCAGCCCTCAAATCGACGAAACGCCGACGGCTTTGGCTGTTGTCCGCGTTCCGCGCCCCAAAACACGACCAGCCGGACTTGCCCGCCCGGCCAGTACAAACACAAGCACCGCCAATCTTGGATCGACTGCAGCGGTCGATCAAAGCTCGGACGAAGCTGGTTCTTTCCAACCAAAGGCCGTGGCACCGAAAATCCCGTCGACCGCCTCGGTGGCGCGGCAGGCGACCATCGACAATGCGCTCAATCTGCGCAAGCTGAACTTGATTGGGGTTTACGGGACCCCGGCCAACCGGCGCGCGCTGGTCCGGTTGCCCAGTGGTCGGTACAAAAAACTGAAAGTCGGAGACAGGCTGGACGGCGGCAATGTTATCGCCATTGGCGACAGCGAATTGCGATACCAAAAGCGCGGAAGAAACCTGACGTTGAAAATGCCGCGAAGCTGACGGTTCAAAAAGCAAAGGCGGTCGAGGGATATCCCCGACCGCCCTTTGGTGAATTACTTTACGCCGTTAAGCAGCTGAAATTTCACCGCTTTCGATCTGCTCGCGTTCGATGGATTCGAACAGGGCCTTAAAGTTCCCTTCACCAAACCCATCATCGCCTTTGCGCTGAATGAACTCGAAAAAGATCGGACCGATCACGGTTTTTGAGAAGATTTGCAGCAAGATCCGGGTCTCGCCACCGTCCAGCACGCCCTCGCCATCGATCAGGATGCCGTGCTTGATCATCCGGTCCAGAGGTTCATCATGATCCACGACACGTTCCTTAGACATGTCGTAATAGGCCTGGTTCGGACCCGGCATAAACTTCAGGCCCTTTTCCGCAATCGCATCGGTCGAGGCGTAAATATCTTCACTACCCACCGCGATATGCTGAATACCTTCACCCTTGTACTTCTTGAGGTATGATACGATCTGCCCGGTTTCGCCCCGGTCTTCGTTGATCGGAATACGAATACGACCACAAGGCGATGTCAGCGCGCGGCTAAACAGGCCAGTGAATTTACCCTGAATGTCAAAAAAGCGGATTTCGCGGAAGTTAAACAGGCTCTCGTAGAATTTGAACCACTTATCCATGTTGCCCTTGTAGACGTTGTGCGTCAGGTGATCGAGGTAATAGAACCCATCGCCGCGCGGTTTGGACTGTTTGTTCCAGGTGAATTCCTGATTGTAAGGCGATGTTTCATAATACTGATCGATGAAATAGATCAGCGAACCGCCAATACCCTTGATCGCTGGGGCCTCCATGGTCTTGTCCGCCGCGTCATAAGGTTCAGCGCCTTTTGACACCGCGTGTTCATAGGCTTTCTGCGCGTCCACGACACGCCATCCCATCGCAGGGGCACAGGGGCCGTGTTCTGCCACGAACTTAGCGGCAAAGCTCTCCGGGTCGGCATTCAGGATGTAGGTCACGTCCCCCTGCTGCCACAGCTCAACCAGTGGCTTGTCCGTGTGGTGTCCGACCAACTCGAACCCCATTTTGGCGAAAAGGTCGCGCAGTTCTTGCGGCTCAGGGTGGGCGAATTCGACAAATTCAAACCCATCGGTTCCGGCTGGATTTTCAGGGCTGATGACAGATTTCGGGGCGTTGTGCGGGAAAGGACCCATGGCGCGTCTCCGTAAAAACAGGAATTTCTTTGCTGATTCCAAAATACGCCTTACCAAGCGCTGTTTCTGCGCATAGTTTTCGTGTAAACTATGATCATATGCGTAAATCACGCATGAACTTGGGAAATTTTGGAGAAATTCCGCATATGCTGGATTCCACCGATACGCGTCTGCTGTCTGCCTTGCAAAAGGACGCACATCTGACCGCGCATCAATTGGGTGAAATGCTGAACCTGTCACCAAGCCAGGCCGGGCGACGCCGTCAGCGGCTTGAGGCCGAAGGCTATATCACCGGATATGCGGCACGGCTGGATCCCCTAAAACTTGGTCTGCAGGTCCAAGGGTTCATTCAGGTGCATTTGGGCACTCATGGCCCGGAACAATCCGAGAGCTTTGCTCGCATGGTCAACACCCGCCCAGAAATCACCAGCGCCTGGACGATGACGGGAGAGGCAGATTACCTGCTGCACGTCTATTGCGACGATCTTTCCGCGCTCAACCGCTTGCTTCACCAGGTGATACTGCCGCATCCTGCAGTGGCACGGGTGCACAGCCAGATCGTGATGGACCAACTTAAACGCGACGCGCCATTGCCCACCTGACCGGGCCGAGAGGACAAACATGGACGATTTCCTTTACCAGGCTTCGATCTATCTGGCTGCCGCCGTGATTGCAGTGCCCTTGTCGGCACGTCTGGGGTTGGGTTCTGTTCTGGGTTATCTGGCCGCTGGCATCGTCATCGGCCCTGTCTTCGGTCTTGTGGGGGCCGAGACCGAAAGCCTGCAGCATGTAGCGGAATTCGGTGTGGTCATGATGCTGTTCCTGATCGGGCTAGAGCTTGAGCCGCGCGCTTTGTGGGACATGCGAGACCGGCTTCTGGGTTTAGGCGGCCTGCAGGTGTTGCTTTCCACCGCAGTCATCGCTGCAGTGGCCATGTATGCAAATCACCCCTGGTCGGTCGCCCTGGCCGTCGGGTTGACCTTATCACTGTCCTCAACCGCTATTGTGCTGCAGACCCTCTCGGAAAAGGGGCTGATGCAGACCAATGGCGGGCGAGCGACGTTTTCGGTCCTGTTGACACAGGACATAGCCGTCATTCCCATTCTGGCAATGCTGCCGCTTTTGGCGCTGCCTGCCATGCCTCATATCGAAAGCGACGGATCTATCGATCGCGGCGCGGACGCACTCCATGACGCGGGCCATCACAGCTTGTCACTGGTCGAAGGTTTGCCTGGCTGGGCTGTTACGCTGGTCACCATCGGCGCGGTTGCCTTTGTCATTTTGGCCGGTATCTACCTGACGCGCCCACTGTTCCGCTTCATCCACGCAACCCGGTTGCGCGAAATGTATACGGCGCTAGCGTTGATGATCGTCGTGGGCATTTCCTTCCTGATGACACTAGTCGGGCTCTCCCCTGCTCTGGGCGCGTTTCTGGCGGGTGTTGTACTGGCCAGCTCGGAATTCCGGCACGAAATGGAAAGCGACCTTGAGCCGTTCAAAGGCCTGTTCCTGGGCCTGTTCTTCATCACGGTTGGTGCCGGGATTGATGTCGGCTACTTTTTCAACGACCCGCTTGATCTGATTGGTCTGGCACTGCTGGTCATACTGGCAAAGGGCATCATCCTGTTTCTGGTTGGCCGCGCGTTCCGGTTGCGTGGTCGGGATCACTGGTTGTTCACATTGGGTCTGGCGCAGGCAGGCGAATTCGGCTTTGTGCTGTTGGCTTTCTCAACGCAGCAAAACGTCATCCCACCGGATTTGTCGCAAAAACTGCTGATGATCATCGCCTTGACAATGCTGATCACCCCGCTGTTGTTCATCATCTATGATCTGATGTCGCGCCGTATGGGCGATGGCGCCGCGGAAGTCGAACCCGATGAAATCGACGAGAAAGGCCCTGTCATCATCGCCGGGATTGGTCGTTTTGGTCAGATCGTTAACCGGCTTGTTCGCGCCAGCGGCTTCAAAACCGTCGTTCTGGACCACGATATCGAGACAATCCAGTTGATGCGCCGGTTCGGCGTCAAAGGGTTTTTGGGTGACCCCACGCGGCCAGAACTGTTGCGTGCCGCCGGGCTTGAAAAAGCTTCTGTTCTGGTCGCTGCGATGGATGACCCCAAGCAGGTCACGCGGTTGGTTGGCTTCGCCCGGCGTCAACGCCCGGATCTGCATATTGTGGCCCGCGCACGTGATCGTACCCATGTCTACCAGTTGTATCAGGCCGGAGCGAATGACATTGTCCGCGAGATGTTCGACGGGTCACTGCGAGCCGGCCGCTATGTTTTAGAAAACGTAGGTCTGAGCGAATATGAGGCGGCGCAGGCCGAGCAGACATTCTATCACCACGACCGCGCCTCTGTGCGTGATCTGGCAGAGCTGTGGATTCCCGGAATGCCAACCGCTGACAACAAGAAGTACATCGAGCGGGCGCGGCAGCTTGAGAAAGACCTGGAAACCGAGCTGTTGGAACTGGCCGAGAAACACGCAAAGAAATCAGCCTGACGCGGTCTTGCCGGATCAGGCTGCTCGATCAACCGTCCGAAACACCTGCTTCGGCAAATGTCGCCATTCCGGAATGGCACGCGACGGCACTTTTGAGAATGTTGATGGCCAGCGCTCCGCCAGAAGCTTCGCCCAGGCGCAACCCAAGGCTCAACAGCGGCTCTTTACCCAATTTGGCCAATACGGCTGTGTGGGCACCTTCGGCGCTTTGGTGGCCTGCGACCGTGTGATCTAAGGCACCTTCGGCCACGCCTGCCAGACAGGCTGCAGCCGCCGAACAAATAAAGCCGTCAAGAATGACCGGAATGCGCAACGCCCGCGCAGCGGCGATGGCCCCGGCCATAGCCGCGATTTCACGCCCGCCCAGACGGCGCAAAATTTCCAGTCCGTCGCCGGAACCGGCGTGCAGGGCCACGCCTTCAGCCACGACGCGTGTTTTGTTAGCCAAACCGGCATCGTCTACCCCAGTGCCACGCCCGGTCCAGTCTGCGGCGTCGCCACCGAACAAAGCGCATGCGATGGCAGCCGCCGGTGTCGTGTTGCCGATACCCATCTCTCCAACCACAAGCAAATCGGCATTGTGGTCCACGGCGGTCCAGCCCACGCGCAGGGCCTCAAGCAATTCTTCTTCGGACATCGCGGGGCCCGCGGTGAAATCCGCCGTGGGCCGATCCAGATCCAGCGCGTGCACATTCATGGTCGCACCCGCTGCTTTGGCCAGCTGATTGATCGCCGCACCGCCATGTTCAAAGTTCATGACCATCTGCACGGTCACTTCCGGCGGAAAGGCGGATACACCTTGCGCTGTGACGCCATGATTGCCCGCAAATACGATTACCTGAGGGGCAGAGATCTGCGGCCGGGCATCCCCACGCCAGCCCGCATACCAAATTGCCAAATCCTCAAGCCGGCCCAATGCGCCGGGGGGTTTAGTCAGTTGTCCGTTGCGCTCGGCAGCACCTTGCAGCGCATTTCCATCCGGTCCCGGAGCGTTACTCAGGGCCTCGCGAAGGGTATTCAGGTCTTTTAATTCCGGCAGCATCCAAAGCCTCGTTGCATCAGAGTGGTCCTGTGTGTTTAACCGAAGCGTCCGATCCAACAAGACCCCGAAAGGCGCGGGAGTGAACAAAAACGACACCAAACTGTTTTCCGCGTGGGATTTTCCGCTGTCGCTGGTCCTGTTGACGCGTCTGCCGATGCCACGCCTACCGGAATATCTGTTTGCGCGGCAGGCCAATGCGGCCTGGGCCTTTCCCCTGGTGGGGCTGGTCGTTGGGGCGTTGGCCTGTACCGTCGGTTGGGCGGCCGGTGCATTCGGCCTGCCCGCGTTCGCCAGCGCCGTGATACTTGTGGCGGTGCTGGTGATCGCAACTGGCGCGATGCATGAAGACGGGCTTGCGGACACGGTTGACGGGTTTTGGGGCGGGTTCACCACCGAACGCCGCCTGGAAATCATGAAGGACAGCCATATCGGTGCTTACGGCGTTCTAACCCTGATCTTTACCCAACTGCTGCGCGTCGCGCTGATCGCCGCGCTTCTGTCGGCCAACGCATATGCGGGTATTCTGGCGGCCTGCATCATCTCACGCGCAGTCATGCCCATCCTCATGGCAGCTTTACCCAATGCCAGAAAAAGCGGGTTGAGCCATTCCGTCGGCGGCACAAAGACCGAGACAGCGGCGATCGGCTATGGCCTTGCGGTCATCTTATCTCTGCTGCTGATTGGACCAAGCGCGCTGATGGCAACGGTATTTTCCGCGCTGATCGTTGTAATCTTGGCACTCGTCGCCAAGACCAAAATCAAAGGGCAAACGGGCGATGTTCTGGGTGCCTCGCAACAACTGGCAGAACTCGCGTTCCTTATGGCATTGGTTGCAACGCTCTAAGTCGTCCCGCCTGTTTCGATCCTCAGGGTTTCGCCGCAGTGTTTGCAGTGAACTGCGTCAGGGTCATGACGGTAGAGGCCACAGTTGGAGCATTTGTGACGCACTTTCTGCGGCATGAAAATTGCCTGTGCCAACCGGACAAACAACGCCACGCCGACGATCATGATGAAGACCGAAAACAGTTTGCCCCCCGGGGTCGCCAGCGTAATGTCTCCGAACCCGGTGGTCGTCAGGGTTGCCATGGTGAAGTAAAGCGCATCGATATAGGCGTGCGGGCTGTTTTCTGGGATGAAGAACACCAAAACAGCGGTGGACGTGGCGAACACAAACACCAACAGGTTGATCGCCGCGATCACTGCGTCCTCATGCGTCCGGAAAAAATCGCTGTCCCGTCGCAGATCCCTTAGCAGGTGATAGGAATGGATCAGACGTAGCGCTCGTAAGATACGCAGGAACGCCAGATTCCACGGTAGAAACAGATCAAGAAACAGCGAAACGATCACTACAATGTCGGCCATCGTGTAGACTTGGCGCAGCAGCTTCCAGCGATCTTTCGAAATCCACATCCGCGCCGAAAAATCCAGCACGATGAAGAACCCAATGATCAGGCTGGCAACGGTGAATCCCGTGCCGTGTTCGCCATTTGCTGTGGCGACAAAGAAAACGATGGTGATCGCATCAAACAGGATCAAGCCATAGCGAAACCAGACGGAAATGGGGTCGTGGCCGATATATAGATATTTAACTGTCTGTTTTAGGTTCACTGTCTACGCGCCTCTTCTTGCTGGAAAATTAGCCGTAAACTGAGCTTTCACCAAGCCATCAACACGAAAAAGCCGCCCCCTTTCGGGAGCGGCCAGAAAATTGACTGGAGAAGCGATCAGGCAGCCGCGGCCGCGCGCGAGGTCAGAACCTCATCAATCTGCTTAGCCGCCGATACTTCCACTGCGCCGGACACAGCCGCGACTTCGCGGGTCAGGCGTTCCAGCGCGGCTTCGTACAGCTGACGTTCAGAATAGCTCTGCTCGCGCTGGTCATCAGTGCGGTGCAGATCGCGCACAACCTCGGCGATCGAGATCAGATCACCGGAATTGATCTTTTGTTCATATTCTTGCGCCCGGCGCGACCACATCGCACGTTTCACCTTGGCCTTACCCTTCAGGGTTCTCATCGCCTGGCTGATAACGTCAGGTGAGCTGAGGGACCGCAAGCCGGATTCGGTAACCTTGTTGGTCGGCACCCGCAGGGTCATCTTGTCTTTTTCAAAAGAAATGACGAACAGCTCGAGCGAGTATCCCGCGACTTCCTGCTCTTCGATCGAGATGATCTGGCCCACACCATGGGCGGGGTAGACAACATAATCGTTCGGGCGGAACTCAAGCTTTTTCGACTTAGACATACAGGTTCATCCTTGGTTACAAGAGAGAGGCAGAGACAACAAAAGACCCCAAACCGTGCCAACATCTGGTCCGGTCAGGCGGTAAGTTTGTCAAAAAATCAGAACTCCAAAGCGTACATACTTACGGAGTCATCCCCATCTCATTCATCATTCAGTTTCTGAGTATATCACAAAATTGCGACACCCGAAAGTCCGCCCCCCACAATGGTGAAGAAACCCCAGACTTTTCAAAGCGATACAGCAGAAGACCGCTATTCAAACCACCCGGTTCAGTTACCGAATCGCTTAACCGCCTTCACCGGGTGCTTCGGAGAAATACTTCTCCATTTTGCCCTCTTCGCCGTCACGCTCTTCCGCTTCAGGCAAGGGGTCTTTCTTGGTCACGATAACCGGCCACTGTTCCGAGAATTTTCGGTTGAACTCGACCCACTGCTCCATTCCAGGCTCAGTGTCGGGACGAATGGCGTCCGCAGGGCATTCGGGTTCACACACACCACAGTCGATGCATTCGTCCGGGTGAATGACCAATGTGTTCTCACCTTCGTAAAAACAATCCACCGGACACACTTCGACGCAGTCGGTGTATTTGCAGC
Organism: Ruegeria sp. CDSA246; assembly: GCF_059611225.1. Classification (NCBI taxonomy): domain Bacteria; kingdom Pseudomonadati; phylum Pseudomonadota; class Alphaproteobacteria; order Rhodobacterales; family Roseobacteraceae; genus Ruegeria; species Ruegeria sp. CDSA246. The sequence goes on from NZ_JBXWPD010000004.1 coordinate 136,149, forward strand.
CAATGCAGTTTTCGGTGACGACATAGGTCATTGTGGGATTCCCATTCTCGGTTTGGGCGTCTAGCTAATTCAGTCTGGCCTTCTCTTCAAGGTAGGATCAACCATCCCGGGGGCGAGAAAGATCAAGCGCGCGCCTATCTTTCTTTGTTGGACGACCCTTTCCCTCAAATCCCGGATTCTTAGGAGGCACGTCCTTCTTTTCCGTCATATCGAAGTATAACGTTTGTGCCTCGGACGCCGGGCCACGCCTTTCCCCCAGTGCTTCGACGCGTACTACGCGCACGATACGGCCTTGGGGGAAGGTCAGAACGTCACCGGGCCCAATGGCCTGTGCCGGCTTCAGAACCCGGTTTCCGTTCAATCGGACATGACCGCCGCTGACCTGTTTGGCGGCCAGGCTGCGGGTCTTGAAGAACCGCGCCTGCCACAACCATTTGTCGATCCGCAGCTTGGCCTCGGCCATCGCGGATCAGTTGCCGTCCTTCAAACCCATAAGCGCTGCTGCAAACGGGTTATCGGGATCGATCGCCTTTTCCTTCCGGGGTGGACGGGACGAGAAGGTCTTGCCACCTTGCGGTTTGCCACCCTTCTTGCCCTGCGGTTTGCCGCGACCATCCTGCGGTTTGCCGCGCGGTTTGCCTTTGCCCGGCCCCTGCCCTTGCCGCTGTTCACGACGCGGAGCGCGATTGGCTGGACGCTGACGACCCCAGGTGAAAGTGTAGAACACCTCAACTTCGGTCTCATCTGAGGCGGGTTCGGTTGCCGGAGCCTCGGCTACCGCCTCGGTGCTTTCGGTGGCCTCGGCTGGCGCCTCGGCGGTCGCAACGACCTCTTCGCCTTCTGCCTCGGGCGCCGGGGTTTCTTCGGCGGCAGGCTGTTCCGTAACGTCAGTCGCGGGCTTTTCGACCTCGACCGGTGCGGCTTTGACCTTCTCTCGCTCACCGCGCTCGGCCTTGTAGCCCAGCCCTTGCATCAGATCCGCGAACTGCTCAAGCGTCATGCCGGTGATCGACAGCATATCGGGCTTGGCCTCGAAACCACCCCGGCTGTCTTCGGCACGCAGCATGTCTGCCAGACGTTCCAGCATGTCGATGCGGATCGAACGCTCACCGGCATCGCGGTAACCGCACATGGTATCGTAGCCCTCGGGCGCACCTTTGGCGACCGGAACAGTGACCAGACCCGGAGGCGGCGCGTCAGGGAATTCCTGCAATCCACCGGCCAGCGCCCAAAGAACCAGACGCAAACGCGTAGGCGCGGGTTTCAGCAGAAGCGGCATGAAGATTGTGAACTGACCAAACCGGATACCGTGCTTGCGCAGGGCTCCACGGGCGTCCTGATCCAGATCTTTGACCTCTTGCGCAACACCTGCGCGGGGCAGAACGCCCAGCCCTTCAACCATGCGGAAGGCGAACCCTTTGGCCAGACCTGACAACTCTTCATCGCGCGACAGGTTCAGCAGCGGCTCGAACAACGCCGCAACCTTGCGGTCGATGAAGTGCTGCAAACGGCGCTGCACTTTCTGTTCGACATCCGGGCCTGCGGCCTCATCCACAAAAACCTCGACCATCGGCTTGAGAGGCTCTGCCCCGGCAACCAACTTGCCAACAGCATACTCGCCCCACATCAGGCCACCCTGATCGGTAAAATCAATTTCGGTATCGGGCGCGTTGTAGAAGCGGTCTGCACGCAGATGGAATTGCGGTGCGAGTGCTTGCAGAGAGGCCGATTTCAAAGCTTTCGCCTCGGTTCCCTGTGCGCTTTTGTCCGGGGTAAACCGGAACCCTTCCAGACGACCGACGAATTCTCCTTCGACGGTCACTTCACCCTTGTCATTTACTTCGGCCAAAAGGGCCTCCTTCTGTTTGAGCCGGCGCAACAACACTGACGTGCGCCGGTCCACAAATCTCTGAGTCAAACGATCATGCAGAGCGTCCGACAGCCTGTCTTCTACAATGCGCGTTTCCGCGCGCCAATGTGATTCGTCACGCACCCATCCGTTTCGTTGCGCAACATATGTCCAGGTGCGAATATATGCCAACCTTTTGGACAGTGCATCAATATCCCCATCTGTTTTGTCGATGCGGCGGATTTGCCGCGCCATGAACTCGTCAGGGATAGCGCCGCGTTCATGCAGATGACCATAGATCACCTCAAGCAGGCTGGCGTGCTCCGCGTGGCTGATACCGCGAAAATCGGGGATTCGGCACACATCCCACAGCAATCGGACGGAAGAGCCATCGCTGGCACGGGCGATAACCTCGGCATCCTGAGACAGCGATTTCAGTGCGTTCAGGTCGTCTGCGGGTCGGGCCTTGATCAGATGTTCGCTGTCAGGGCTAACCTCAAGCGAGTCGATAAGGGCCTCAACCGAGCCAAATCGCAAAGCGGCATTTCGCCAATTCAGCTTTTTCATCGGCGTGAACCGGCTGTCCATGATCGCCTGCGCCACCCCGTCGTCCAGCGGTGGGGCTTCACCGGTCACGCCAAAGGTGCCATCCGACATCCCGCGCCCTGCCCGGCCTGCGATCTGGGCCAGTTCATTGGGCGCCAGAAGCCGCATACGCCGGCCGTCAAACTTGGTCAGAGACGAAAACGCCACGTGGTTCACATCAAGGTTCAAACCCATACCGATGGCGTCGGTTGCAACGAGGTAGTCCACCTCACCATTCTGGTACAGCTCGACCTGCGCATTCCGGGTGCGCGGGCTAAGAGCACCCATGACCACCGCTGCCCCACCCTTTTGGCGGCGCAGAAGCTCGGCAATGGCATAGACGTTATCGACCGAAAATCCGACGATGGCACTGCGCGCGGGCATGCGGCTGATCTTTTTCGAGCCGGAATAAACCAGTTGCGACATGCGATCGCGGCGCACAAACTGCGCTTCTGGCACCAGCGCTGCAATAGGCCCACGCATGGTGTCAGCGCCCAGAAACAACGTCTCACTCGTGCCTCGCGACCGCAGCAGGCGATCAGTAAATACATGACCGCGCTCGGGGTCAGCGCACAGCTGGATTTCGTCGATGGCCACAAAATCTGCGCCCATACCTTCGGGCATCGCCTCAACGGTACAGACCCAGTATTTAGCACGCGGCGGAACGATCCGTTCTTCACCCGTGACAAGGGCAACGACCGACGGCCCGCGGATCGCGACGATCTTGTCATAGACCTCGCGCGCCAGCAGACGCAGCGGCAGGCCGATTACACCTGTCCGGTGCCCCAGCATCCGCTCGATCGCGTAATGGGTTTTACCTGTGTTGGTCGGGCCCAGTACGGCCACGATTCGGGATGACCCGCTCACCTTTGCCCCCTGCCCCAACTTATTAGAGGGCCGAGCCCTCGACCCGGGGCTTCAGTCGATTCACGGCATTGGTTACTTCTTCGTGATGGGGATGTATAGCTAAAGCACGCTCGTAAGCGTCCAGCGCTTTGTCGGGTCGATCGATGATCTCAAAAATCAGTCCCAATCCGTAGATAGCCTCGTAGTTGTTGGGGTTCAGCGTCAGGGCGTATTCCAGATCAGCCGCAGCCATACCGAAACGTTCGATCCCAAAAAAGGCCGATGCCCGCACGTGCCAGGCTTCGGCGAATTGCGGCGCGTGATCTGTTAGCGCAGTCAGATGCTGGATCGCGGTCAGGGAGTCGCCATCCTCTAATGCCTCGCGCCCGCGCTCAAGCAACAGATCCGCCGAGGCCGAGCCAGACTGTGCCCACAGCGCCTTGAGCTGACGATCTATGTTCATCGCCTGTTCGGGGGTTGCCTGCGACAGTTGCAACAATAGCTGTTCTTCATCCTTGGAATCCGCCGTTTGGGCGAAAGAAGGAATGGAAAACGTGACTAGAAGCGCTGTTGCCGCGACGATACCTTTGAGATTGGTGCTTGCAATGCTCATAACAACGTTCAGTGTAGCGCTGCGCCCGCGGATGTCCATTCCCGGCGCACAAACATAGTGAGGAGAATCATGAGCGACACTCTGGAAAAAGCGGCAGCCGCATTGAACGAAAAACTGTCGGGCGGCGATTTTACCGCGTCGGCAAAATTTGCCATAGCAGATCTGGGCTCAATCGTTCTGGACGCAAGCGGCGCGCGCGTCAGTGACGAAGAAACAGACGTCACCATGAACGCCGATGCGGACACGTTCGAACAAATACTCAGCGGTGAATTGAACCCCACCGGCGCGTTCATGTCAGGCAAGCTGACCGTGGACGGTGACATGGGCGTTGCTATGCAACTGGCATCGGCACTGGCCTGATGGACCTGTCGCCGGCCCCTTTCTTTGCAGACATGGCCGGCGTCCCCGCCGGTGGTCAGGCTCATTGGCTGAACACAGCGGACAACACACGCATTCGGGTGGGCCACTGGCTGCCCGAAGGCGGTACCTGCGGCACGGTGATGATGTTTCCCGGCCGCACCGAATATATCGAAAAGTACGGCAATTGCGCGACCGAGTTTACGGATCGCGGCTTTGCGTTTCTGGCTGTCGACTGGCGCGGTCAGGGCCTGGCCGACCGGTTACTGGATGACCCGCGCGTCGGGCATGTCGAGCAGTTCACGGACTATCAACAGGACGTTCAGGCCACGCTGGACCTGGCAACCGAACTGAACCTGCCGAAGCCTTGGTTCGTGATCGGACATTCCATGGGCGGGGCTATTGGTATGCGCGCGGCTTTGGAAAAGAACTGTTTTGCCGCCTGTGCCTTTACCGGACCGATGTGGGGCATTTTCTTTACCCCGATCATGAAACCGCTCAGCCGTCTGACAGCCTATTGGGGGCCGCGGATTGGGTTGGGGGAAAAGACCCCTCCGACCACGTCATTGGAAAGCTATGTGGCCTCCCAACCGTTCGAGGGGAATGTACTGACTCGCGATCCGGACATGTTCCAAATGATGAAGGATCAACTGGTTGCACAGCCCGAACTGGCGCTTGGCGCGCCTTCGACCATCTGGCTGCGCGAAGCATTGGATGAATGTGCCTGGTTGATGGACCAGACCGCTCCGGATACGCCATGTCTGACCTTTCTGGGCAGCCATGAGCAGATTGTCGACCGTAAGGCTATCCGCGCCCGCATGGCGAACTGGCCTAGCGGCACATTGGTGGAAATCCCGGATGGCGAACACGAAGTTCTGATGGAAGCGCCCGACGTACGCGGGCCGGTCTTTGACCAGCTGGCCGCTCATTTCAAAGCAGCGCAAACTGACGCGGTGCCGGAACCGGTTCTGTCTTCCGAAGTCTGATCACGCACCGCTTGTGATCCCCGCCTCGCGCGCCTAGATGTTGGCCAAAGCTATTTTCGAGGTGATCCATGCGCGACCTTCCCTTTCCCGTCCGAGACGCAAATGCTGCCGGAGGTGCCGGCAATCTGGGCAACCTGCCGGAATGGGATCTGACCGATCTCTACACCTCAGAGGATGCGCCCGAACTGTCCCGCGATCTGGACTGGTTGGAAAAGGAATGCGCCTCGTTTGCCGAAGACTACGAGGGTAAGCTGGCTGATCTGGATGCCGCGGGTCTGCTGACCTGCGTCGAGCGCAATGAGAAGATCAATTCAATCGCCGGGCGCATCATGTCGTTTGCCGGCCTGCGCTACTATCAGCTAACCACAGATGCCGAGCGTGCCAAGTTCCTGTCCGACATGCAGGAAAAGATCACCATCTTCACCACCCCGCTGGTGTTCTTCACGCTTGAGATCAACCGCATCGACGATGATGTCCTGAAGGCGCATTTCGATGTGAATGCAGATCTGGCGCGGTACGAGCCGGTCTTCCGCCGCATCCGCGCGATGAAACCCTACCAACTATCTGACGAGCTTGAGAAATTCCTGCACGACCTCGGCGTTGTTGGCGACGCGTGGGAGCGTCTTTTTGACGAAACCATTGCCGGGTTAACCTTCACCGTCGATGGCGAAGAGCTGAACATTGAAGGCACCCTGAACTTTCTTACAGAGCAGGACCGTGCCAAACGCGAAGCGGCCGCGCGCGAGTTGGCCAGCGTGTTTCAAGACAACGTCAAAACCTTCGCCCGTGTCCACAACACACAGGCCAAGGAAAAGGAAATCGTAGATCGCTGGCGCAACATGCCAACGGCGCAAACCGGTCGCCACTTGTCCAATGACGTGGAACCCGAAGTCGTCGAAGCTCTGCGCGAGGCGGTCGTAGCCGCCTACCCCAAGCTCAGCCATCGCTACTACGAGCTGAAACGCAAATGGCTGGGCCTGGACGTAATGCAGGTTTGGGACCGCAACGCGCCGCTGCCGATGGAAGACACGCGCATTGTTGACTGGGATGAAGCCGAGAAGACGGTCATGGACGCCTATACTGCCTTCGATCCCCGAATGGGTGAAATCGCGGCTCCGTTTTTCTCGAAGGGTTGGATCGACGCGGCCGTGAAGCCCGGTAAAGCTCCGGGCGCATTTGCGCACCCAACCGTCACCGAGGTTCACCCCTATGTGATGCTCAACTATCTAGGCAAACCGCGCGACGTGATGACACTGGCGCATGAGTTGGGGCACGGCGTCCATCAGGTACTGGCGGCCGATCAGGGCGAGATGCTGTCTTCTACCCCACTGACGCTGGCTGAAACGGCGTCGGTCTTTGGTGAAATGCTGACTTTCCGCAAGATGTTGGACAAGGCCGAAACTCCGGAACAGCGCAAGGTGCTGCTGGCCGGCAAGGTCGAGGATATGATTAACACGGTCGTACGTCAGATCGCCTTTTACGACTTTGAATGCAAGCTGCATGCGGCCCGCCGCGAGGGTGAGCTGACCCCGGATGACATCAACGCTTTGTGGATGAGCGTACAGGCCGAAAGCCTTGGGCCCGCATTTGAATTCATGGATGGGTACGAGACCTTCTGGGCTTATATCCCGCACTTCGTCCATTCACCGTTCTACGTCTACGCCTATGCGTTCGGTGACGGTTTGGTGAACGCGCTATACTCGGTCTACGACAGCGGTGCGGACGGGTTCGAAGACAAGTATTTCGAAATGTTGCGCGCTGGTGGGTCCAAACACCACAAGGAGCTGCTGGCCCCGTTCGGATTGGATGCAAGCGATCCCAAGTTCTGGGACAAGGGTCTGTCGATGATTTCCGGCTTTATCGACGAGCTGGAAGCGATGGAAAACTAGTCACTTCTGGCTTTTGGTCGTCAGGAAAATGGCGACCACAATCAACACAGCCCCTAGGGCCGCGACCGGCGTGATTGCGGCCCCCAGAAACAGGGCTGAGTTGACGAACGTGAACACCACGGATGCGGCGAACATCAAGGTCGCGGTCAACGTCGAGACCCGCGCGGCGGCCTCGTACCACAGGTAGTAGGCCAAAGCGGTCGGCAGCACCCCCAACAAAATCAGGAACACGACATCGTTGGCTGTAGGTATCTGCAGTGAAAAAGCGGCCAGCGGGACCAAAAGCACACCCGAGCACAAGAATATCCCAAATAGGAAGTTCAGACGTTCTCCGGTCGTTTCAGAATTTCGCATCGCCCGGCTGCTCGAGATTAGGAAAACCGCCCAGCTTAGCCCTGCGCCGATTTCAAGCAAGTCCCCGAACAGGGGCTCTCCACCGCCTTGGAAATCCTGATAAACTGTTAGGAAGACGCCGAAAATCGCCAACCCCGTGGCAAGTATGTCTGTGCGCGTAACGGGCGTGTCTGCAAAGAAATACAAAAAGATCAGCACAAAGAATGGCGCCGTGTTCTCAAGAACCATGGCATTGGCTGCACCGGTATGTTCAAGCCCGATATGGAACAGGATGTAGTTGACCACGGTGGACAGAACGGCCAGCCGAAAATTCCAGTCATTCAACCCGATCGAAACAGCGACCCGCATCACGCGCAGCATGCAATAAATAGCGATGGCTGCGATGAACAGGCGCGTTACCGCGATTTGCAGCCCTCCCAGATCGCTGGTCAGGTAGCGGACTATGACGCTGTGCGTGCCCCACAGGAAAGCCGCAAGAAACCCAAGAACCAGCCCGTTTTGCAAGAGTGGCTGCTTCTCTTTGGTGTCGGGCATCCTTGTGCCCCGCTTACTTCAACTGACTGTCTTTAGAACCGCGCCGATTGATTCCGCCACGCGCCTGGAATGAGCTGTCCCGATCCTGTTGGCAATCCAGGCAAAGTTTAACACCGGGAATGGCGATCCGTCGCTTTTCTGGAATCGGCTCTTCACATTCGGCGCAATGGGTCAGGCTTTCCCCGACAGGCCGCTTTTGCGCCTGCATCCGGGCCAGTTCGTCCGTAATGGACGCTTCAATCTGTTCGCTCACCGCGCCATCACGCGCCCAACCGCCTGCCATGGTCTCCCTCCTGAACAGGTGACAGCCAGATTAGTCCAGCCGAGCGCTGCGTGGCAAGTCAGAGGGCGACTGCGCCCTCGAACACCCTGTCAATCATTGCCTGCGTACCCTTCGAGAATTCCAGCGGGCATGGGTAATCAGCCCCGTCGCGGACTGACTGGCAAAACGCCTCGACCTGAAGCTTGTAGTGATCGTCGCCCGGGAATCGCGTGACCTGGACCTCAAGACCCGGACGGTGCAGTTCCACCCGCGCCTCACCAAAAACACGCGCGTTGAAGGGCGCGGTCAGGCGGATCACGCCACCCTCGCCATGGAACACCATTTCCTGATGCGGGTGCATCCGGATCGAGACGTAGCTGGAATAGGTGAAATCAGGGAATTGCGCGCGTATTTCGGTGAAGGCATCAATGCCGTCTTCCCAGCGGATTGCAGATTGTACCGAGACCGGTTCTTGCCCGGTGGCGAACCGGGCGCTGCCGATTACATAAACGCCAATGTCGCGCAACCCACCGCCCCCGGTTTCGGCCCGGTTACGGATGTTTCCGGTGTCTGCGCGGTTGTCAAAACTGAACGCGCCCGTCACATGCACGAGCTTTCCAATGGCCCCATCCGCAATCAGTTGTCGAACGAAATGCCACTGCGGGTGGTGCACAATCATGTAGGCTTCGGCCGCCAGCAAACCGGTCTGATCCCTCCTTTCGATCAGCGCATCAAACTCGGGCGCGGACATGGCCATGGGCTTTTCACACAGAACATGCTTACCCGCGTCCAGCGCCTTGAGGCTCCATTCGACATGCAGATGGTTGGGCAGCGGGATATAGACCGCGTCGATCTTGGGATCGGCCAAAAGGGCGTCATAGCTGCCATAAACCGTCAGATCAGGGCAGTACTGCTGGAACGGCTCAGCCTTGGCTGCGTCCGACGTGGCGAGACCTGCCAATCGGGCCCCGTCCGCCGCGTGAATTGCCGGCGCCATGAACTGTCGTGCGAATTTCGCGGCGCCAAGAACGCCCCATTGAACAGGTTGCTGCATACCGCCGCCTCATCCTTTGTTAGCTTGTGCCGTCTCTATCAGGGAATCGCTTTAAAGTCAGGGGTTTCGTGGTGTTTTCCGCCCAATAACGCACGCAAACCTGAGAATTTCTTGATCCGTTTCATTGTCCGCGCCGTAGCAGCTATGTCACCGGGTAATCGGCATTGTCCGCTCAAAGCACCCGGGATTGATGTTGTGACCAACTGGGTGGGAGATTGCCAGACATGCCAACACCGACAGAGACAATTACCGGAATCGTGTTGATGAGCGGAGCCGTCGGCTCGTTCGATGACAACAACGGAGATTTTGACATCCTGCGCGAGGCCGTTGTTGCCGCTGGCCTTGCTGGTGCACTGGATGACCCCGAGGCCAGCCTTACGGTATTCGCCCCAACCGACGCCGCCTTTATCGGACTTGCCCAGGCTCTGGGCTATGCGGGTTCGGACGAAGCAGGCGCGTTGCGGCACATCGTCAAGGCGCTGACCCTGTTGGGCGGAGGGGATCCCATCCCCCTGCTGACAGAGGTGCTGAAATACCACGTGGTCAACGGGGAATTCGACCTGGCTGCGGTCGCCGGCTTGGGCGACTGCGCACAGATCGAAACGTTGCAGGGTTCGTCGGTTGAATTGAACCTTCAAAGCGCCCCACCAAGTCTGGGCGATGCGGATGACGGCATCGCCGATCCGGGTATCATCCAAACCGATATTGAAGCCACAAACGGGATCATTCACGCCCTAAACGGAGTCCTTCTGCCTGTATCGGTTACGGACATTCTGGGTCAGAAGAACACCGATTTCATCCTCGGCGACGACTCGGACGAGTTCTACTTTACCGGGCGCGGTCAGGACTTCGTTCATGGTGGTGGCGGAAATGATGTCATCAATACTGGCCGAGGCAATGATGTCGCGCTTGGAGGCGCTGGACACGACGTGATCTTTGGCGGTCGTGGCAAAGACATTCTGCGCGGTGATGAAGGCGAAGATACGATATTCGGCGGCAGAGGGGCCGATGTGATCGACGGTGGAGCCGATGATGACATCCTGTTCGGCGGTCGTGGCAAAGACATGTTTGTCATTGAAAACGGGGATGGCGATGATTGGATCGTCGACTTCCGGGTCGGAAAGGACAAGATTGACTTGTCCGGCTACGAAGGCATCGCCGGATTTGAAGATATCAAGGATGATATATCGGGTGGCTTCTTCCAGACCACCATCGAACTAGGGGACGGGGACAGTATTGTCCTTACGGGCGTTGGAGCCGGACATCTGACCGAAGACAGCTTTATTTTCGCCTAAAGAAAATCAGCCCGCCGTTGTGGCGGGCTGAACCAATGGGGTCAGACAGTACCCAGCATGCCCTTTTCACGGGCCAACTCGCGCATCTTTTTCTGCAGCTTCTCGAAGGCACGAACCTCGATCTGACGAATACGCTCGCGGCTGACATTATACTGCGTGCTGAGCTCTTCCAGCGTGACGGGCTGATCCATCAGACGGCGCTGAGTCAGGATGTCCTTTTCCCGGTCATTCAGGACATCCAGCGCAGCCGCCAGAAGCTCGCGGCGGGCGTCAAGCTCGTCGCGAGCTTCGTAATCGCCGGCCTGATCTGCATCTTCGTCCTCAAGCCAGTCCTGCCATTGCATGGTGCCTTCGCCTTCGGACCCGACGGTCGCGTTCAGCGAGGCATCACCACCAGACATCCGGCGGTTCATGCTGATGACTTCAGCTTCGGTCACGCCTAGATCAGTAGCAATCCGCTTGACGTTTTCCGGACGCAGGTCGCCTTCTTCCAGCGCACCAATACGAGCCTTGGCCTTGCGAAGGTTAAAGAACAGCTTTTTCTGCGCCGATGTCGTGCCCAGCTTGACCATCGACCACGACCGCAGAACGTATTCCTGGATCGAGGCACGAATCCACCACATTGCATAGGTCGCCAGCCGGAAACCTTTTTCCGGATCAAACTTTTTCACGGCCTGCATCAGACCCACATTGGCCTCGGAAATCACCTCGGCCTGTGGCAGGCCATAGCCGCGATAGCCCATAGCGATCTTGGCCGCCAATCGCAGGTGCGACGTGACCATCTTATGTGCAGCTTCAGTGTCTTGCTCTTCGACCCAACGCTTGGCGAGCATGTACTCTTCTTCCGGCTCAAGCAGCGGAAATTTGCGAATTTCCTGCATGTAGCGGTTCAGGCCGCCCTCGGGCGTCGGCGCGGGGAGATTTGCGTAATTTGCCATGATTCATGTCCCTCCGACAAATGTTTACTTCGTTAACATGGGATATGGGAATAAGTCCCGATCCATTCAAGAGGTACCGTTAACAGTTTGAAATTAACGATTGATAAAGGAAAGCTAAGAACGCGTTACTCACGTATGTTTGCGTATTATGTCAGCGGCGCGCGCAGTTGTTCAATCAGAAATTCCATATCATTTGGCAAATCGGCCTCAAACCGAAGGTTTTCGCCTGTCACAGGGTGCTCAAAGCCTAAAACTGCGGCATGCAGCGCCTGTCGCGAAAAACCGCGCACGGCCTCGGCAGCGGCCGGGTTGAAGGCTTTCGCCGCAAGCTTGCGTTTACCCCCATACACCGGATCGCCAACCAGCCCATGCCCGGCATGGGCCATATGGACACGGATCTGGTGCGTTCGGCCGGTTTCCAGCCAACATTCAATCAGCGCGATGCCTGCCGGGTTGCCAAATGTCTCGACCAACCGCGCCCGAGTTACCGCATGCCGACCACCGTGGAACAGAACCGCTTGTTTCTGCCGGTCGTTTTTGTGGCGCGCCAATTGCGTGGTCAGGCGCATGATATTGCCCGGTTCAAAGCTGACACCCTTGATGCCGCGCAAACGTGGGTCATTCGCATCCGGTACGCCGTAGCAAATCGCGCGGTAATAGCGTTCGACGCTATGCGCCTCGAACTGCGCCGCCAGACCGTGATGGGCCGCGTCAGACTTGGCGACCACCAGCAAGCCGCTGGTCTCTTTGTCGATGCGGTGCACGATGCCAGGGCGTTTGACGCCCCCCACACCTGACAGGTCCTCGCCACAATGATGCAGCAACGCATTGACCAGCGTTCCGTTGGGCGAGCCCGGCGCAGGGTGAACGACCATGCCTGCGGATTTGTTGATGACGATCAGGTCCGCGTCCTCATAGACGACGTTCAGCGGGATATCTTCTGGACCGATATGGCTTTCTTCTGCTTCGGCGACGGAGATCGACACCGAGGCGCCTTCGGCCACCTTGGCCTTGGGGTCCCGGACTTCGACACCGTCGATTGTCACCTCACCGTTCTCGATAAGACGGGTCAGACGGGTGCGCGACAGGTTTTCATCCGCTGGTACATCCCGCGAAAGCGCCTTATCAAGGCGTGGCGGCGGATCGGCCGCGATCTGAAATTCAATCTGGCGGGTACCCATGACTGTCCCTTCCGAACCCCAAGAACCGCAGGAAACACCTCAGCTTCGCTTGCTGCGGCGCATGGTCATGCTGCTGACCGCGGTGATGATTGGCGGGGTTCTAGTGACATTCGCACTGATTGTCATCCGACTATCGGACAGAACCCCTACCCTGCCCGATCAAATCGAACTGCCGGATGGTGCCAAAGCTCAGGCCGTAACGATCGGCAGCAACTGGTACGCCGTCGTGACCGATGGCAACCGAATCCTGATTTTTGACAAGACGACCGGAAAACAGCGCCAGGAAATCGTCGTGCAGGAATAGCGATCAGCTGTCCAAAGCCATACGGAACACGATCTCAGAGGCTTTACGCAACGCCTCATACTCTTCGGGCGTATCCCGGCGGAACATCTTGTCCTCATCGCTTAGTTTTGTCGGGGTGAACAGTTCAGGCCTGTCGGGAAAGAACTCTTGCTGAAAGGCGGTATCCTGCTTGGCCAGGAATTCGTCCAGCCAAGCGCGCTCATCGGGTTCCAGAACATCATTCCGGCGCACCATGACGGGATCATCGACAAAAATTCGGCGTAACTGGCGACTTTTCTTACGCCCCAGTGCACGGGAGATGACACCAAAAGCTTCGCTCGCCGCGCGGGATTGCGACGGGTTGGACACGGTTTCTGCTGAAACCTCCTCCGCCAATGGCGTACCGATCCGCGACAGGAAATCATCAACGACGTTGCCCCGCACCATGCCCGAGCGTTCATACAAAAGCGGAGCAACGGTGACGCCGGGAAAGGCGGTCCGGATTTCGGCGATTTTGGCAGAAAAGCTCAACCGTTCCGGGTGGTTGCGGATAAGATCAAGTTGCTGGCGGATGTATTCAGTGCCGCCGTTGGACAGCCGCCCTGCCTTGGCCCGCTGTTTGTAATCCGCCTCGAAGAAATCGGAATACCGGCGGCAATAGTAGGTGATCGTCAATGCACGCGAGGGGATATCAGCAAAAACCTCGGCCAGCCGGTTCAGATTGCAGGAATAGAACATCTCGGACGAAACAACACAGGTCTGATCTGCATGCGCATCGTATTCAGTGGTCATGGCAGACCGAAACGGATCCATCGGATCAGCGCTCTGGTTGATGTGAAAGGCGACGATGTTGTGACTTATCGCCAGACGTGTGCCGCCATCCAGCCGACGCCGGCCGGTTTCCATATAATGCAGGCCGATCTCGTTCATGACCGAATGTTTCCGGCGCAGAAATCCCTGCAAGGCGGTCGTGCCAGTTTTGGGCATTCCCATGTGCAGCCAAAGCATTACCTAGCTCCTGTCCCCGAACTGTGCTGCGTCATGCCTGCTGGCTGGCCGTGAAACCTGCGGTCATCTGCTGCATGAGGTCCTGCATCTCGGGCAGGTCACGCAATTGCGCGATCTGTTGGCGGTGAAGATCGCAAGACGCATGATGAAGGCGCGCAACCTCGGGGTCAGAGAGCATTTCGTAATAGAAACCACGTTTGCGATCCAAAACCACATCGATCGAGGTATTCATCTCAGCGTTCTGGTTCATCATGTTCCAGTATTCCAGGCCAAGGCTTTCCCCCAAATGGTGAGCGCGACCGCGCATCTTTTTGACCAGATAACTTTCGCAGGATTTCAGAGCATAGTGGTTGACCTGCACGAACTCATAGCCGACCGAGTCACGGGCGGATCGCCAGCTTCTGTCATAATATCGTTCAGGCATCAGCTGACCCGACCCGTTGTACCAATGGCACTCTTCAATGGTTTCGACTGTCGGCTTTTTGGGACGATGAACGCCCAAGCCATCCCAGATCTCACGCTGGAACATGGTCTTAAAGCCCCAAGCCTGCGGCGGTCGGTAGATCTTTTCCGGAGCGGCCTGTCGGAACTGATCCGACAAAAACCGGTCTTCGTACCGCACGACACCTGCGTTTCCGAACAACCGCCATGTCATTGAAATCGTCTTGGCGTTAGGGATGGCATCGGTCAATGCCCGCAGCGTATGATCCCCGGTCTTGATGTTGATATGTTCATCGGCGTCGATCACCACGACCCAATCCTGCGGGCGTGCGACTTCCATCTTCAGGAAAGTATTATAAGCACGCTTTTGCGGGCTGGTTTTGCGGCGTGAATTGTTGTCGATATGCGTCAGCACGCCCTTTTCATCCAACCGTTGCAGCAAGGCATCGGTGCCATCGGTGCAGTCATTGGTCATCACAACCATCTGGTCGATACCAATCGCACGGTTATGGGCCACCCACTCTAGCACGAACGGGCCTTCGTTCTTCATCGGAGTGACACTGATATATCGAGGGTCCTGATCGGTCATGATTGACTGCCCTGTTCGTTGTTTTTGCCCGGAACTAATCGGGATCATTCTGAATTTGCCGGTAAATTAAGTTGAATTAATGGAACTACCAAGGGGAAATCCGGTCAATTACCCACCTGCCCGTTTAAGTTGGTTCGAGAACCGCTTGAGTTTGGGGCAAAGGTCACGCGCCCGGGACAGGTATTTTCGGGCTTTGGCCTTTTCTCCCTTTCGAAGCAATAATTGCCCTGCAGCACCCTGTATTGCCGCTGTATTGTCATCGATGTCGGCTGCTTCCATAATTTGTTGATGTGCCTGCTCTTCTGCGCCAATCCGGTCCAGAAAACACCCCATCGCGAAAATCAGAAACGGATTACCGGGATCACAGGCCAATGCATCCGCCATCGCCAAACGCGCCCGCGAATTGTCGCCTTCCGCTTCATATAGTTCTGACAGACGTTTCTGATAAAGAGGATTGTCCGGACGTTGTGTACAAACCCATTGCGCAACATCAATGGCCTTTTCATTTGGCATCCGGCCCAGACGAACCTGCAGCACGGATGTCAAACTTTTGTGCTCGGGGCTATCCTCGGAAAACTGGGCATCTGGTGACAAGTTCTTCATGGTCTTAAGACCATCTTGCAGCGCCAAAAGACGTTCTCTGTTGCCTTTCAAACGCCGCGCGCGCTCATCCAGAGACAGAACGGACCAATCCAGAAGAATGAGATCAAAGTTACACGGACGGCGGGCAATAACCTTCCGTTGCGCAACATGTGCATTGAAATTGAACCAAGATCTACGAATTGATTTCTGAACAGCCCAGTCGATTGGTGGCAGTGCCCTGAAAGCAAGTTGATCACGGAACAACAGGCGCGACCCAAAAATTGTAACATCCGGCCGCAGAGGTTTGGCCCAAAACGCCAAGCTGAATTCTCGTGCCGCCATCCACCTTTTTTTTTGAGAGCCCAGAACCGCAGCCCTCAACGCGCGCGCTACCGCGTGGTCCTCGGGCCAGAGGTTAATATCTCCCAACGCCCGATCGGCCATCTGCAATGCTTCGTCGCCTCGCCGCAAATAGAAAAGGTTAATTGCCTGTAACACTGGCAGGAACGCATTGTCCGCTCCGGCCTCAAGGATCTGGCTTCCAATCTCCGTTGCCAATGCAGTGCGATCCTCAGCGCGAAAATCAAACAGATGAAACGTCGCTTTTGCGTAAATGTGTGCAGCTTCGGACGGATTTAGAAACCCCGTATCTCCTTTGGACAGTCTCTGAACGACTTTCTCGTTAGCGGCATTGAGTTCGTCTTCTGAGAGAACGTCCCGAAACACCTTGCTTTGATGTCCTGCAATCCGTGAGGCCGCCATCGAAAATGCCGAAACTGCAGGCGCAATTACCAGATCCGCCCGCGACATCGTGTAGAGTTCCAGAAAGTCCCGTTTTGCACGTGTCATTCCCGACACATCGGCAACGTCAGACATTTGCATCAACTTTGGAAACTGTTTCTGAAACCGTTCAATCAGTTCCGGCTGGTCCGAGAACATAATGGCCGCTTTATCGGCGTTCTTCTCTAGATGCGCCTCATACAGTTCTTCGGGTTCGATCTTTGCGGGCCAGGTTGTGTGCTTCCACGGCAGCCCATTCAGAATATCACCGCGGCGGATGTGATAGGCAGATACGCCCTGCCCTGACAGCCTGGCATCCGCGCAATCCATGATTTTGCGTATTTCTTCGGTGAACCCGACCCGGTGAATGAAGTCGCGATATCGCGGGCGGATGGTCTCGACGTCTTCCCAAGGAAAGGCAAGCACTTCGAAACCTTCCTCTACCAGCACCGACCGTCCGGCGTTGAGATGCGCAATCAGGCGGTCGGGCGACGTGTCGCTTTGGAAGGACCAGATCGGCAAGGCATTCTGTGCCAGGGTTCCGAACTCCTTGGGAGTAAGGAAATGTTCATCCATCCAGTCCTGCGCGAACAACTCTTGTGGGTGGTCCAGCTCGGGCGCGTCCGCGCCCTGCGGGAACCAATTCACCCGGTAGGTCGTGTTGAAATCTTCGGCCAGCCGGATGCAGGTCAGCATCATCAGCAACCGCGCGCCCATGCGGTCCTTGCGCTGACCGACAAACACACCTTTGGCGGCGGTCACGAGGCGTCCCTTTCCTTCTCGGCCATGGCCTGCCGGCGCAGTCGGCGGAACCGCTGCCGGGCTTTTGCCGCCAAGTCAGGGTGCCGCTCGGCGCCGATGGCCTCAATCCCCCGAATATACATAGGCAGGCGACGTCGGGCGCGCATCATCTTGTAATACCCGACCTTATCCAGTGAGCCGTCCATCGCCCCCAGCATTACGGGCTTGAGGATATCCAGCTTGCGCAACATGGGCGCCGCGAAATGGTTTGAAAACCAGGTCTTGAGCAACATCACGTTGTCGCCCTGCAGACGCTGGACCTGCTGCCGGTCCAGATCAAAGAAAGGGTCGTAAAAGACGTAAGCCTTACCAGCCGACTGAACAGTTTGGGCCGCATCGCTCATCGGCAGGTCCCAGTCCTGCACGCGGCCGAACCGATAGCGGGTTTCCCAAGGCACCAGCCGTTCATCCAGCGTTGTCTGAGGGTTGAACGCGATCACATGCGCACCGGGCACATGCGCTGAAAAGGTCAAAGCCCCAAAGCCGCCCATAGACGCGCCTGCAAAAACAACTTGGTCAAACCGGTCAAAGAACCCTTCGGCGACCTTGTTCTCAAAATAAGCAATTATCTCGGGGTCGCGATACCATGCCTTGGTACGCGCGAAGACGCCCATGTGGGACCACCCTTCGTCGCGAAAGAATTTCCAGCCCCACGGCTCGCGCGCGAAGGATAGGTCATTGGCGTTGGCGATATTGTCGAAGCTGACTACCAGACGCTTTGGGTAGCGCTGATGGAACAGGATCGAGTGGCGTTCCAGCTTTTGAAAGAAGCCAGTGCCGTCGCCGCCGGGGTACAGCTCGACAAACCAAGGCGGAGCGGGATCCGTCAGAATACGCTCATACCCTGTCTTGCGGTCAGGGTGTTCCGGTTTCAGCTGCTCTTTTGAAAGGTCTTCGGCCATGATGATCAGATCAGGTTATCGGCGAGCCAGACGCGAAACTCTACCCATTCCGGGCGCATCTTGATTTCGGACACTTTGGCCCGATGCCAGTCGCAGGCCTGCGCGTGCAATTCGTTCAACTCTTCGTCTGCCTTCAGTTCGGCCAGCAGAGGTGCGGCGCGGAGCGCGGCGGGCAAGATGGATTGGTCAGACTCTTTGTTGGCATTCATGTCCTGCCAATAGGCTTGCCCCTGATCTACCTTGATGTGGTTTGTTCGACCCCGGTCGCGCTTGACCAGAAACCCATCCATGGACCGGACTGAATAGTGGTGGATGCGTCCCAAGGAATGGTCAAACCCACGCCACGCTCGCCAACCGACCTTGTCTGCTGGAAACAGCTTTCCGCCAGCATCTGACCAAGCGATGTCTGGCGCTACTTCCTCGTCAAAGCCCTTTGGGCGATGCGGACCAAACCGAGTGAACTTGCCATTGTTTCGGAACAGCGTTTTCAGCCCAAAAGCGCGGCTTGAATGATAGGGGAACTCTTGATCCCCCATCGAGAATACCTCTGTCACCGGTCTGTCTTCGAAACTGATGTTTCCAGAACTTCCAAACAACTTCCACGCAAGAGATATCGCATCGACCGGTTGACCTGCCTTTTGTTCGACCTCGGAAATCAGGTCATGAAATCCGTTGTCGCCGCAGCGGATATTCCAGAATTCATCTACATCCAGACATAACAGCCAATCGGCCTCCTTGACCTTGGGCTGACGGCGCGCGCGGCGCAGCATCTGGTGCTGGGGATTGCCCCCTTCTTTCACTTCATTGCTGACATGAGTGGCCAAGCCAAGCTCTTGCAATCTTGCAGCAATCTTGTCCGTTCCGTCATCACAGTCGTTGGTGAAAATCACAAAATGATCAATGCCGAGTGTTTTGTGGAACGCGACCCATTCCAGCATATACGGGCCTTCGTTCTTCATCGTTGTGAACACGGTGATGGACTGAGACATATTACCCTTCCCAAATAGTCTTGCCCCACTCATACACATCCCGATCCACGTGGGCGAGATAGGAAATTGCGGTGCGGGCATTCCGACGCGAACTGGTGCATCTCTAAACGGCAGATGCACTGATAAATCGCTAATTTCAGCTGGATAATGGTGCGGTCGAGAAGCATCTGGCGATTTCGAACTAGCTTCTCAGACCCAATATTTTTATGAGCAAAACGCCCTTCTTTAGCCATCAGGTTTCCCCAAATGTGTGCTGTGTAAGGAGGTATTGTGTGTTGTGGAGGCTGTCAATCGGCTCCGGTTTTTTCGTCCAGATAGTTATGGCACACGCTTTGCACATGCAGAGGGTTTTCTGCTTCACACCGTGCCGCTGCCTCCGCATGGCGAAGTTCCTACTCTTTATCAATTCGAACTAATTCGGCAGTATACCGTTCCGGGCCGATATCCGCCATTTCGGAAATCCAGAGTTCTTGGTCCTTGTCTTTTAGCGAGGGAAGGTATGCCTCTGGGTTGTCATGTTTAAGTAACGCTGGTTCAACTTCATCTTGTTTGTTTACGATGCTAAGTGACCTGAACGTGGCTGGCATCCCCACGAAGGACAATACAGCGAAGCTAAAACCTCTATGGCCCAGCTTGAGCTTAGGCAGCGGCTTGATCAGCGCAAACCCCGGCACAAGCAACAGCAATAAGCCCGTGACGAAACCTAACTCAGGCGATACGACAGCCAAAAATACTGACCCGATTAACAGGGCAATTACTATACCAATGTCGTTTACTAATTCCATATTTTTCAATATCTTAACTGCTGCACTCAAAACTGAACCCTCATACAAAACTGTGCCAAGAAGTTGGAGAGTTCGAAAATTCCGCAGAACTCTTGGGATTATTTGAGAACCTGAGGGGGCCCCAAATATTGGTAATGGTCACGCGGCAAACCGAAGGACCAAATTGGAGGAATTGCCGTCAGCGGCCCAACCCACTTCGCTTGGGTCTACAGAGCAAGGCGCAGAAACAAATGAGCGCATCTTGGGTGTGAAGCCATAGAAAGATAAGAGTTTACTATTCAGGGAATGAAAGAAAGGCGGGGATACCAGATCTCGCATCAAGTCGGACCCCGAGAAAAGGCTGACGGGTTCTTTCTCCGAATTGTTGCCGCCGGATGGGCGCTAGGATCGAACAAAGTAGGGCAAATGCACACAGTTTGACCGCCCTATGAATGAGCGCGTAGCTTTTCTTCCCCCCAAAAAAAACTTTGGGCGTTTTAACGTGCTCTTTCCACCAGTATCTGGTCATAATCACCATCCATGTGTGCAGTTTTTCAACCGATATTCGCCGCTCGACCCTCCGACATTTCAGCCATTTCGACGGCCTTGTCTATCAAGAACAACGCCTCCATCTTGGTTTTGGATTTTAGCATAACTTCTTCGCTCACCTGGAAGCCAATTGGCCGGCCTGAAGTGGCATCACCGGAAATATCTTTCAATGCTTCCGGAAGCGGAGCACCCAACTGGTCCACTCTCAAGTCAATTTGATTGTCGTAGATCACCAAGAACACGCCATTCCCCCAATAGGTCGCCACTTTACGCCCTTCCTGATTAGCTGACAGAACTGCTGTGCCAGCTAAAGTCATGGCACTACGGAATTCACTGACCGTGCTCGTCTTATAGATTTGTTCAGCGCCTGTGCATTTAACCGCCACAAGTTTTGCAGCCATGGAGTGCATAGTTGAAAGCTGAATTACGTAGTTCTCAAATTCAGCTAACCCAATGAATCCGGGCAATTCTCCGAAACATTGTGGATCACTTAAGCGAACGTCCGGACTATTGTCAAAACACAACTCAAAATCCGCTTCAGCTTCGAGCACCTCGATTGCGGCTCTGCGTTCCGCTGCCATCCTATACGCGTCGGACAACCTCTGCTTCAGATCAGAGAACTCAAAAGGCTTTGTAACGTAGTCTGTGGCCCCAACTCCGAATGCCTCGTCGATGTACTCTTTTTGCACCATGGCGGTCACCATGATAATGGGCGTGTACGTGTGTTCTGGTAGTTTTCGCACTTCTTCGCAAAGAGTAATGCCGTTCATTTGCGGCATCTGCACATCCAGTAGCAAGCAGTCAAACGCTTCGTTAGGTCTCGACAGTATTTCAATGGCCTCCCGCCCACTTCTGGCGGTGACGACATCTTTATAACCGAACGCGTCCAGAACTCTATCTAGCAACTCCAGGATACTCGGATCGTCATCTACAGCAAGTATACGCATAACTTTTCACCAACCTTTTGCACCTCACCAAACGTTAGGCATTGCAGACTTAAGGCAACGTTTGGCCGGCGCATAAAACACTCAGGGTTTCTTCATCCTCTCTTACGAAGGCGGCAAAACGGTGACATAAGGCGGGCTTCCTTATGTCTGTGCATTTTTTTTAATTTGCACAATATTTTCCGCGCAAGTGCGCATATTGAAAAGTAAATCCCTCAAATTCTTGATGCCATTTTGATTTTACTCCTATCAGCCGTCACGGCTGCCTCGAAACATTATCGGAGAGCGAGACGGCGCCTGATCCATCGTGGATTCGAAAAGAATACGCAAAAGAAGCTGTCTTTTTTCAAAGTGTTGCCAGACGCGAAGAAATAAATGAAGCCTGCGGGAGAAAATAACAGCCAAGAACTATCTAAAGTTTTTGGTCAGTCAGTAAACTCAACCAAAGGGAGGGAGGAGATTTAGACACACCTATCCATCTATTCGGACAACTACCGCATAGGGTTGTGGACTTGCTGAACTGAATCTTGCCATAAGTGTGTCAAAAATATGAGTAAAATATGGACAGACCACTCAGGTATAAGCAGACATACCCGCTCTCGGAGGGGTTTCCGAAACTAACACCTGCTAACGGGACTTCAGGCGCACCAAGTGCTTTGGCGCGACTAGAAATTTTTGCTGTCAAAAGCAGTCCGCCAACGTCACGTGGTGACATTGGCAATATTCGCGCGACTACACTTAATTTTCGCAATATTTACGAGTATGGCACCCTGCTGGCAAAATACCTTGAAACCAGAAAGTCAATTTTCATTGACCAGTTAAAGTGGCAAGTTGGTGAAGCTGA
The DNA here is from genome assembly GCF_059611225.1 of Ruegeria sp. CDSA246. NCBI lineage: Bacteria > Pseudomonadati > Pseudomonadota > Alphaproteobacteria > Rhodobacterales > Roseobacteraceae > Ruegeria > Ruegeria sp. CDSA246. The sequence goes on from NZ_JBXWPD010000004.1 coordinate 158,368, forward strand.
CGGGATGGAATTCGACCAATACGACACGCCAGCCTGTCGATGGATTGTGTTGCATGAATTCGGTGAAGTTTTAGGCGGTGTGCGACTTCTACCCACGACCGCAGAATGCGGCGTATATAGTTATATGCTGCGCGACGCGCAAAGAGGTATCCTTAAAGGAATACCATCTGACGTTTTATTTATGGACGCCCCGGTAAAGCACTCTGTTTGGGAAGCATCCCGTTTCTTCGTGGCAAAGGATGTTGCATCGTCACGCAGGCTGCTGGTTCAACAGGAGTTGTTTCACCAGATGACTACTGTCGCGATGGAAGGTGGTGCGACCAGCATACTGGGCATCGTCCCCTCAGTCTGGGCACGGTGGTCACGGCGACTGGGCATCAATGCCTCGCCTGTCGGCGCAAAGTTTTCCATCGATGGCACCGTCAGTCAGTCAGTTTTGTTCAACATCCATAAGTAAATGGAACCACTCAGCCACTAGAGCGTCTTTTGTACTCTTGGACGCTCGGCGCAGATTTCTTAGCAACTATGATTGATTTTCAGACTATTGGGAAACCGCGGCTGTTTTGCATGTTAGTGGGGTTTCCAGAATTGATGTTTGGACTTCCAACCGTTGTTCAATTCCGTAGTTTTGCGATCTTAGACTGCTCTTAGGCACGAACACATTGCCAAAAAAAAATGTTAAGAGAATGCGACGGTAGTTCACAACAATAACTGGCAACTCGTCGTTGAAGCCGCTGGCGCCAAATAAAGGTCAAGAAAAAACCCCTTTCTACGACAATTTTCTCCATTTTTGCCGCTGTTTCGACCCACTCGCCTCATAAGTTTAACCCGTTATGAGGATATCGGTGGTTCACCAGTTATGAGACATTCCACATTCGTAAGTGATCGGTTCCAAAAAAAGTTGGAGCTTCGAGCACAAAGAAAGACCGCGCTTGCTGTTCTGGCGGTTGATGATGATCCTGACATTCTGAAATTGCTCCAATCAGCACTTCCTGAACTCGAAAACTGCAAAGTGGTTGCCGCCAGTTCAGCTGATGAAGCGCTTCGGCAGATAGAAGCAGCGGAATCCCCATTCGACTGTCTGCTTGTTGACATTCAGATGCCCGGAACCTCTGGGATAGAGTTGCTTTCGCAAATCCGAAACTTGCCGGACAATCTGGAAACACCTGTTATAATGTTAACTGCTCTAGATGACAGGCAGAACATCGAGAGGGCATTTTTAGAAGGCGCATTTGATTACATAACTAAGCCCTTCGACTTCTTCGAATTGCGCAGCCGTATGAACGCCGCCCATCTTCTAATGATGGAGAGAAAGAAAACACAATCCTCTTCAGCGTCGATAGAAAGTCTTCGTAGTGAACTGGATTTTAATCAGAAATTCAGTTTTGAAGACCCCCTGTCTATCGACGAGCAGGAACAATGCTTGGGGTATGTCGAGTTCGACAACTATGTGGAGCAGCTTTCACGGGGGCGCCGATTTGACTCCTGGGTTACAGCAATCAAATTTCGCGATGCGGGGTACCACTTTGATCTGAGGGAATTTGGAGATTTTCGGCGCGCTGTTTCCGACATTGGATTTTGCATTCAAAAGACAACACAGGTCGCCGGAGGAGTCTATTCCTATCGAGGGAGTGGCGTTTTTCTCGTTATTACACATGGACGGGAACGCACCCTGAATATTCCAACCGAAGCTTTTCTAAACCAGGAACTAAGGACCGTTCTCAGTAACCGATGCGCCTCTGTCCATCTTAAGGTGGTGAAGAGTACACCGGTGTCGCTTCGTTCAATTACAAAGGTTGGAGCATTCGCATCTTTGGACACCGCTGTTAAAATGGTGAATCTTCGTGAGACCAATCTCAGAAAGGGCCTTGTTGCGACCTGCCCCTCGATTTCAAAGCACACGCCGCATCGCAAAGAAATGGCCAACAATAGATTGTTTGATACCGTCCTGCGTGAAATGTACGGCGATGACACTTACCTCACTCGCCGGTAGCAAGCTTTGTCTTTGGCAAAGGCCGACCTCGAACAGAAGTCGAACACTAGGGTTTAGATATTAACTTTAGTCGCGAACCCGTTCGGCATTGAGGATGAGTGGGCCACTGGTACGCATGGTGAACGTCAAAACTGGTTCCGGTATTTCTGACTCAGTAGTCGAAAAATTTATTCTACGGAGCACTGAAGCCATAAGCACCATGATCTCAGTTTCAGCGTACTGAGCGCCAATGCAGATTCTGGGACCATCTCCGAACGGAATGTACTGACCTCGAGGCAGTGTAGATCCCAGGAACCGTTCCGGCCGATAGTCGTTGGGAGCATCCCATAATTTTTCATTTCTGTGCAAAGAGTAAACTGGGAAAAACAAAGCATCGCCATTTTCAATCTTTACCCCTTTAATTTCAAGGTCCGCAGCTGCGTCTCTGGCAAAAAACGCGGCGGAGGGATAAAGCCGCAGCGTCTCTTTAACATGCGCGCGCAAGAGTGGCATTGCCTCCAGGTCCGAGAATTCCAATAGGCCTTCTGGGCGAACAGATCGAATTTCTTGTCTAACCCTTGCTTGCATATCTTGGTGCAAGGCCAGCAGATAGTATCCCCAGGCCAATGCGTTAGCGGAAGTTTCATGACCAGCGACGACAAAGGTCAAAAGGTTGTCAACAGTTGTCGCTTCATCTTCGAAATCGGTTTTCAAGGCCTCAATCATGAAATCGAGGAAGTCCAATGGCTCGCTACGGCCTTCGGCCCGACGCTGATCTATGACCCGTCTGGCGAGGTCTCGCATATTAGTAACCGGGGCCAAGCTGCGTAGCCACTTTTTCCGCGGCAACCACTTTGGCAAACCCATTAAATCGAAAAGGGACAGATCAGAAATGTACTCGAAATACTTGATCAGCCCCACTCGTACCTGCTCTGAACTGACTTCCTTATTACCTGAAAAAATCACTCTAGAAATATTCGTCAATGTTGATGCAGGCGCAATTTGTGCAATATCCACTGGGCCTTCGTGATCCGCCAATGAGTCTGCAATCTCGACACCAGTCTCTGCAAAATGCCGAGCCAGAACCGGGAGGTTTCTGGCGGCGAACAATGGAGAATACCTTCGCCTCTGCTGACGCCATTTTTCCCCTTCTGAGAGTATTAAACCGTTGCCTACAGCCGATCCAATAATGTCTTTGGTGAACTTGGCTTTGGGAAACGAACGGCCCTGGCCGACGAGTAATTCGGTTACCATTTCAGGATCGCAGATATAGTGTATGTTCAAAGGTCCACGAACATAAGTTTCACGCAGAGTTTCTGCCGGGATGACTTCAAACATGTTGCGGCCAGCTGACCTTGCAAACTGAAGCAGTGTCACCGGCTTTGTCGCAAGCCTAGCGGTAACAGGAGCGACAGTACCCTGCCTCAACTTCGTATTTTCAACTGCAGTCAAGCCCCAACCCTTTTAGAATTATTCTTTCTTTCGGACACATTAAGGTGAAAAAATTCCCACTTAGCAACGAGATCCTCGATTTTGGGTACCCTGCTCTGCAATTGTGCAAAAAATTTGCGGCCTCCTATACCAAAAACTTGCGTGAATCGCCCAACAATCGCGGTAGGCTTCAAAGGATTGGCGCCAAACTGTGAACCCAATTTGGACCAACTAAGTCCTCATTATGCCGGTATTGGTACTTTCCAAGCGCGAAAAACGAAGACATTTGGATGACAGCCACCGACGCCAATCTGCCGGACCGGGATTCCGGTGAAACGGAAAACCGGCTTCTGCAAAACATCATAGATTATACTGCCATGAGCTTTGCGCTTCTGTGGCAGCGGCAGGCTATTTATCTGGCCACGACCATTTTGACTGCGTTCTTCTTCGATCCCTTTAACGCCATGTTGTTCTATGGGACGATCCTCATTTGTGAAGTGCAAGATTTATTGCTGGCCAAACGCGTACCGCGCTTAAAGCCAGACCAGCACAAAGCAATAGGTATGATGGTTGTTTGGATTCTGTTGAACACGGTCCTGAGCTCAGCCGCAATCTGCCTGTACGCAGTTTCAGTTGCTTTCGCACAGCCCGCCGGTGGTCACTTTACGCCAATGTTCTTCTTGTTTGCTGCGGCGTTGTTTGCAGCAATGAACAACCATCAGTTTCTGTGGGCGATGATTGTCCGTTTGGCCATGTACGGCGTTTCGTTCATGTTGATTGTCGTCAAGGATATCTGGATCGAACGCCCCGAGCTTTCATCTGAACTCTGGCTGCACTTCTTCACCGTTATCTTTGTAATGTATTTTCTGATCGACTGTTCGATGGTGTTTCTGAAGCTCTACCGCAGGAATTTGGAGCAACTCGAAAAGCTCAAAGCAGAGCACGAAAGAACAAAAGCGGCCTACATTGCAAAGACTCAGTTCATATCGACAGTCAGCCATGAGCTGCGTACGCCTCTTACATCGATCAAGGGGTCACTTGACCTAATCAACACAGGCGCATTGGGTGAAGTTCCAGATTCAATGCAAAGCCTCATACACTTAGCGTGCAAAAACAGCGAACGGCTAGCATCACTTATCAATGATGTGCTGGACATCCAAAAAATGGAGGCCGGTGAAATGAACTACCGTGAAGGAACTATTGATGTACATACGCTGGTTCAGGAAGCGATTTCCGTTAACACCGGTTACACCAGTGCTCACAACGTAGAAATTGTGGAGGACATAAGGGGAAACAAAGATCTGTTCGTTAAAGGTGATGCGTCCCGCCTTCTTCAAGTGTTGGCCAACATGATCTCCAACGCAGCCAAATTTTCCCTTGATGGAGGCGAGATAACGGTCGGATGCGAAAAAGTCCGTGGGAAGATTCGCCTCTTCGTCAAAGACCACGGCATAGGGATACCCGAGGGGTGCCAGGACAAAGTCTTCGATCGTTTTTCACAGATTGACTCTTCCGATGAACGTCACGCAGGCGGTACAGGGCTCGGGATGCACATTTCAAAAGAAATTGTGGAGCATTTTGGAGGAGAAATAGACTACAGAAGCAAACTTGGTGAAGGCACAGAGTTTTTTATTATGCTTCCCGCCATAAGCGGGCATGAAGTAGGTACCGCCGGAGACGAGCAGACCTCACTACCCTGCGCCATGCAATCCAAGCAACATTAGCGGAATCCTACTGAGCAATTTCGATGGCACATCACCGTACTTCTTCGAAGCAATCCCATGGTTCCCGAGCGGATTTTCCATGGTAGAGTTAACCCTAAAATCACAAGACCTCGTGGCACACTCGAAACCGCCTGTGGTGAAAAGAGGGATTCTGCGTAATGCCAATGCAACTCCAAAAAGAAAATGCTGTTCCGATCATGCGATCGGAACAGCAAACTCGTTACTAAGTACATTTCCTAAGATGCGGTAGGTTCACAACTTTCGGCAAAAAGGCCTCCTACTTGCAGGCCGCGATATCACAAGATTTATATTAAGGTATGAACTATCCAAGCACTGAGAATTTCTCGTGTTTTGTTCGTTTCCGCTGTTCCAAATGATAGAAACTGGAAACAAAGAAGCCAATGGCCACCAAACTGTTAACGTTTTTCAGCTTACCCATCGATTCGGCACTCTCTATTTGAACTAATTCACTCGTTGTCCTGCGCTTAAATATCCAGCATGTCGAACAACATCGGCTTCGGGGGTTCCCGATTAAGGTTCAGGATAGCGGCTACAACTTCGCGGGCCTCTCCACGGGCTTCTAGGCTTTCCCCCACTAGCCGACGGGTCCAGCTATCGTCGGGGTCCAACCCTTGAACACCCGCCATTTAATGCTTTGCAAGTTGCTGGGCGTCGATGAACTTCTGAGTGGCAGATCTAGTGGCAACCTCAGGTTGCCGCCTGTACGTAAGCAAACGATGCCGTTCAATTTATGCGTAATCGATGCGAAAATATTGCGTAAAGGTCTACGAAACAGTTGAATTTTTTTTTTGAGCTTCACTCCGAAAGGTATTGTTTTTATTTTCAATAACTTACAAGATATGGTGCGGTCGAGAAGACTCGAACTTCCACGGGTGTTACCCCACAGCGACCTCAACGCTGCGCGTCTACCAATTCCGCCACGACCGCACTGCCAATGACTTGGTAGAGGGGCATATAGACGGTGGTGAGCAGGATGTGAAGAGGCAAAAAACACGCCGATTTGAATTCCGCGGTGCCATCCATATCTGTACTGCAGACAGCGTATATTTCCCCCTTCCCCGGAGCCCGCCCATGACCGCGCAAGATCCCCGCCCAATTGTCCAGATTGATATCGTCTCAGACGTCGTGTGCCCCTGGTGCATCGTGGGGTTTCGCCAGCTTGACCTGGCTTTGAAAGAACAAAACGTGCTCGCCAATCTCAGATGGCATCCTTTTGAGCTGAACCCCAATATGCCGCCAGAGGGTCAGAATCTGCGCGAACATATCATGGAGAAGTATGGCTCGACGGTCGAGCAGAGCCAGCAGGCCCGCGATCGGCTGACCCAGATCGGCGCCGAGCTTGGCTTTACGTTCAATTTCAATGACGACAGCCGGATGGTAAATACGTTTGCCGCACATCAGCTGCTGGACTGGGCCGAAACGCAAGGCCGCCAGCATCCGTTGAAGACGGCCCTGTTCGAGGCTTATTTTACCAATCAACAGGACGTATCCCAATCCCAGGTCCTTCTTGATGCGGCCCAAGCGGCGGGTCTGGATCGGGACGCCGCCAAAGCGGCTCTGACTTCGGGCGATCACATTGCGTCGGTTCGCGAAAAGCAACAGTTCTGGACCAGTCGTGGTGTTTCAAGTGTTCCGTCGATGGTGTTTGCTGGCAAGTACCTGGTGACCGGTGCGCAAGGGGCTGAAACCTATTCTGACCTGTTGCAGCGGTGCCTGACCGAGGCTGCGTGACCTCTTTTCTTCGCCCTGCCCCGGCGGTAAGGAGCACTTATGGAATGGAAGATCACTGACGGGCTGACCGATTACAATGACGCCGTCGCCTTCATGGAGGCGCGCGTGGCTGCAATTGCGGCCGGAGAAGCGGATGAGTGTGTGTGGCTGCTGGAGCATCCGCCGCTATACACCGCCGGCACCTCAGCCCGGATCGAAGACCTGACCGACCCGGATCGCTTTCCGGTCTTTGAGGCCAAGCGCGGCGGTGAATACACCTATCACGGCCCCGGCCAGCGCGTGGCCTATGTGATGCTGGATCTGAACAAACGCGGCAAGGATGTGCGTCGTTTCGTCAAGCAACTGGAAGAATGGGTGATCGCAGCGCTGGCCGAGTTCAACGTGCATGGTGAAATCCGTGACGGTCGCGTCGGTGTTTGGGTGCGGCGCAACGACAAACCACTGACCGCTTCGGGCCAACCTGCCGAGGATAAGGTAGCGGCGATCGGATTGCGCCTGCGCAAATGGGTCAGCTTCCACGGCATCTCGATCAATGTCGAACCTGACCTCGAGCATTTTTCAGGTATTGTCCCCTGCGGCATCACCGAACATGGGGTTACGTCGCTTGTCGATCTGGGGTTGCCGGTCACCCTGGTGGACGTGGACACGGCCCTGCGGAATACTTTTTCAGAGGTTTTTGACCTCGATAGGGCCTGAATTGATACCCGCGAATCGTTCAGAGTCCATGTGCTGTTAACAATATCGCGATTTTTGGCAGCTCTGTTTCCACATTGGACCGAAATTCCCCAATATTTGCAGTGCAAAATGAGCAAATTAGCCAAAAGCTCACTCAAATAGATACATCCCGCGTATTTGGGAGTAGTATAGACTTACCGTTCTTAGAGTGAGTGGTGTGTTAACCGGTGATCTTGGGTCATCCCGAGTAATCGGAAAGGTATTAGTTAACGAGTCTGCCGTTCCGACCCCAAATCGGAGCGGCAATTCACATTCAACTCTATGGATTCTCTTCTGTATGCCCGAAACGTGACGACCCGACACACGCGCGGTCGATCTGCTCAAGCTCAAGCGTGGTGTGACCAATGGCAAATCGGTCGCGGAGCGAATGTCTGACGCTGGCTCTCACCCCTTCCGCATCAGCCCAGGCCGCCGCGTCCACGACCAGATGGGCCGTCAACGCAGGCTCTCTCTCCTGCATGCTCCACAAGTGGATATGGTGAACCTCGGACACTCCGGGTATGTCCTCGATGGCCGAGGCAACTTCTTCCGGGTCCAGATCGGGGGGCGCTGCCATCATCAGAACGCGGATCGTTTCGCCAATTTCACTTTTGACATGCCACAGTATGTAGACCGAAATCAGGACCGTGACGGCGGGGTCTACCCAAGTCCAGTTGAACAGGATCACCGCGGTGCCGGCAATAATCACAGCCACCGATCCCAAGGCGTCCGCAACATTGTGCAGAAACGCCGCCCGGATGTTCATGCTGTCCTTGGCCATCGAGTAAGTTAGCGCAGCCGTGACAAGGTCCACAATCAAAGCCAGCGCCGCAATCCAGACGACCATCCAGCCGTTAACCGGCTCAGGCTCAAAAAACCGCATCACGCCTTCGTAGAACAAGTACACCGACAGCACGACCAGAGTGGTGTAGTTGACCAGCGCTGCGACGACCTCGGCCCGGCCATAGCCGAAGCTCATGCGTGGGTCGGCAGGTCGGCGGGCGATTTTGCGGGCAAAAAACGCGATGACCAGCGCAATAGCGTCAGAGAAGTTATGCAGGGCGTCGGCGATCAACGCCAGCGACCCTGAAAAAATGCCCCCAATGACCTGCGCCAGCGTCAGGAACATGTTGACGGCAATGGCCCAGGCAACGCGCGTGTCCCCTGCTTCCGGGTCTATGTGATGGTGCGCGTGGCTGTGCCCCTTATGAGAGTGATTATGTGCCATCTGAAATGTTTGTCCCTTGTTACGGCTGCACATTGCATGTAATTCCTCTAGTAACTAGAGGTTCAAGAGCCCTGAGGAAAAAAGATGTATTCAATTGGGTTTCTGTCGCGTCATACGGGGGTCAAGGTTCCGACCATCCGGTTTTATGAAGACAAAGGGCTGTTGCCGCGTCCGGACCGAACAGCGGGTAATCAGCGCCGGTACGACGACACTGCATTGAAACGGCTGCTTTTTATTCGCCATTGCCGCGATCTGGGTTTACCGCTGACCGATGTCGTAGGTTTGCTGTCTCTGGAAGGCGCGTCTGGCCGCGACCTTAACCAAGCGCATGAAATTGCCGAAAGACAGCTGGCCGACCTGCGGGACCGTATTTCCCGCCTGCGCAGCCTTGAGGCCGAACTGACCCGAATTTCCAAAGCCTGCGATGGCAAGCACGACCATGTCTGCGCCGTGCTTCACGCATTTGGCGATCACAGTGAGTGCGCGGGGCCACACGCGCACTCGAAGTAACTGCTTGCCGGTCAGCTCAGCGCGGCTTTGATCTTTTCGGCATGCTGCGCGATCAGGTCGAAATCGCCCATCGTTCCGGGTGCCCGCACGGCAACACCATCATGGCGTGGCAGGATATGGAAATGCAGATGGAACACCTCCTGCCCTCCGGCGGCCTCGTTGAATTGCTGGACCGTGACCCCATCCGCATCGAACGCTGCAACGACGGCCTTGGCCATTTTCTGGACCGTTGCGGTCACAGCAGCCAGTTGTGCAGGCGTTGCATCCAGAATGTTGCGGCAGGGGGTTTTAGGGATCACCAGCAGATGCCCGTCCGCGCGCGGCATGATATCCATGAAAGCCACCGTATCGTCATCTTCGTATACTCGGCTCGAAGGGATTTCTGCGCGCAAAATCTTGGCAAAAATATTCTCGGGATCATAAGCGGTCATTTCAATTCTCCGATTAACGCGTTGCCGACAGTTCTGCGGCGCACCCTGGCCCGGGTCAAGCGGGGAACGCAATTCCCAGCCGCCCCCTTGAATTCGAGGCGCTGATACCCAGATGAATGAGGAATTTGGTGAAAATTTCGCGGGTCGCCCTCCTGCCCGCGACAATTAATCTTGATCCAGATCAAACTCGACCATTGAAGGTCGTCCCCCCGCAATCTAAAACCAGCAGGAATCCCGCGCCTTGGAGAGGTCCAACTGCGCGGTGCAGTTGCAACAGGAGGCACCTATAATGGCAGACGCAGCCATTCATGGTCACGACCATGAAGACCAGCGCACATTTTTCCAGCGCTGGTTCATGTCGACCAACCACAAGGACATCGGGATTCTATACCTGGTCGTCTCGGCACTTGCCGGTCTGATTTCAGTTCTGATGACTGTTGTCATGCGGATCGAATTGATGGAACCCGGGGTGCAGCATATGTGCCTGGAAGGCTTCCGACTGTTCGGCAGCGGAGCCGAGCTCTGCACCCCTAACGGACACCTGTGGAACGTTATGATCACCTATCACGGTGTTCTGATGATGTTCTTCGTGGTCATCCCCGCGCTTTTCGGCGGATTTGGCAACTATTTCATGCCGTTGCAGATCGGTGCACCGGACATGGCCTTCCCGCGGATGAACAACCTGTCCTTCTGGCTTTATGTCGCTGGTACGTCGCTGGGTGTGGCCTCGTTGCTGAGCCCCGGTGGTAACGATCAGCTCGGTTCGGGCGTTGGCTGGGTTCTGTACCCGCCGCTGTCGACGACCGAAGGCGGCATGTCCATGGACCTTGCGATCTTTGCCGTGCACGTATCGGGCGCCTCCTCGATCCTCGGCGCGATCAACATGATCACCACCTTCCTGAACATGCGTGCCCCGGGCATGACTCTGTTTAAGGTGCCGCTGTTCAGCTGGTCGATCTTTGTCACCTCGTGGCTGATTCTGTTGTCCCTGCCGGTTCTGGCGGGTGCGATCACCATGTTGCTGATGGATCGCAACTTTGGCTTCACCTTCTTTGATCCCGCCGGTGGCGGCGATCCGATCCTGTATCAGCACATCCTGTGGTTTTTTGGCCACCCGGAAGTGTACATCGTGATCTTGCCTGGGTTCGGAATTATCAGTCACGTCATCGCCACCTTCTCGCGCAAGCCGGTCTTCGGTTACCTGCCGATGGTTTGGGCGATCATCGCGATTGGTGTGCTGGGCTTTGTCGTATGGGCGCACCACATGTACACCGTTGGCCTGTCACTGCGTCAGCAGGCGTACTTCATGCTGGCCACGATGGTCATTGCGGTGCCGACCGGGGTTAAGGTCTTCTCGTGGATCGCGACCATGTGGGGCGGTTCGATCGAGTTCAAGACACCGATGCTGTTCGCCTTCGGCTTCCTGTTCCTGTTCACCGTAGGCGGTGTGACCGGTGTGGTTCTGTCGCAGGCCGGTGTGGACCGTGCGTATCACGACACCTATTACGTGGTTGCGCACTTCCACTACGTGATGAGCTTGGGTGCCGTGTTTGCGATCTTCGCGGGCGTGTACTTCTACTTCTCGAAAATGACAGGTCGTCAGTACTCGGAATTCTGGGGCAAGGTTCACTTCTGGCTGTTCTTCATCGGCGCCAACCTGACCTTCTTCCCGCAGCACTTCCTGGGCCGTCAGGGCATGCCGCGTCGTTACATCGACTACCCCGAGGCATTCGCTCAGTGGAACTTTGTATCGTCGATTGGTGCGTTCATCTCGTTCGCTTCGTTCCTGCTGTTCTTCGGCATCGTGATCTACGCCCTGCTGCGCGGCGCGAAAGAAACACGTCCGAACCCGTGGAACGAATACGCGGACACGCTGGAATGGACCCTGCCTACCCCGCCGCCCGAACACACGTTCGAACAGCTGCCAAAGCAGGAAGACTGGGATAAAGGCCACGCCCACTAATCCCGGCAATATAGACTGACAAAGCCCCGCAGATGCGGGGCTTTTCATTTTTCACGCCTCAAGAATTAAACAACGCTGGCATAGACTTGCCCGAGAATAAGCCGCTAGACTGATCTGCAATCGCCAATTGCGCAGGACCCGGTCGGTCATGATCCTTCACGACGGAATTACTGTACGACAGATGGTCAAGGGCTCCTTTGGCTTTATCTGCATCGTGCTGACATGGACGCTGCTGGTTGTTCTGGCGGACGAGATCACGACAATCGAGTTGATCTCGAACCCCAGCCCGCCCGTCACCATGCTCGGGCTGGCAGTGGCATTCTTTCTGGGCTTCAAAAACACATCGGCCTTTGCGCGCTGGTCCGAAGCGCGCAGCATCTGGGGCGAGATCGTCAATGCCAGCCGGGACTGGGGCAACACTATTAGCAATCTGGTGCTGCCCGACGGCACACCGATTGATCCCGCGCTGCGCGACGAACTGATCGAACGTCACATCGCGTGGCTCAATATGCTTGCCTTTCAGCTGCGCCAGCCCTCGCCGACAGGACGCAGCCGACGCCCATGGATGTTTGGGCACAAACCTATTTCTGACCGAACCGAGTTGCATCAAATGCCCGAATGCTGGCGCGAACGCCAGTTGCCAATCGACTTGGCAAGGCTTGAGGGCAAGAGCAATCGCGCCGCCTATCTGTTGTTTCTTCAGGGCGAAAAGCTAGCAGAATTGGCACGCAGCCGCGGCATTGACCCCTATTGGCACGTCGCCCTGATGGACCGCCTCGCGCGGTTTACGACGACACAGGGGCAATGTGAGCGCATCAAGAACACACCCTTCCCAAGACAGGTTGCCGAGGTCGGTCGCGTCTTCAGTTGGATCTTCATCTTCATGCTGCCGCTGGCGTTCAACGACGAGCGATCAATCATCCCCGGGGCAGATATCTCTGTATGGCAGCTTGTTATCTTCGACTGGCTGACATTTGCGCCGGTTGGGGCGCTGGTCTGCTGGATCTTCTTTGTCACCGAACGCGTCAGCGCCTCGATGGAGGATCCGTTCGAAGGGGATGTGACCGATGTTCCGATCTCGGCCCTTTGTCGCAGCATCGAGATTGACTTGCGGCAGATGACCGACTGCGGGGTTGCGCCTCAACCCGCGCAACCCATCGAAAAAGTTCTGTTTTAGAGCGACCCGATTTGGCGCGTGTGCAACGCCATTTCAGGGTGCGTTCGATAATCTGCCCAAATTAGGGTATCATGTATCCAGAAACCCTGGGATCGGAGCCATCAGATGCCCGAAATTGACTTTTGGTTTTCCATCGGCAGCACATACAGCTTCCTGACAATCATGCGCCTGGATGATTGGTGTGATGAGCATGACGCGACCGTCAATTGGCGCCCGTTCAACGTGCGCACCGTGATGTCCGAACAACAGAACATTCCCTTTGCGGGCAAACCGGCCAAATCCGCATATATGTGGCGTGATATCGAGCGGCGCGCCGCAAAGTACCACCTGCACGCAACGCTTCCTGCACCCTACCCGATCTCGGATCTTGCGCTGGCCAATCAGGTCGCTGTGCTGGGTATGTCGGATGGCTGGGGCAAGTCCTTTACCCAAAACCTGTACCGCATCTGGTTCGAAGAAGGGATTGAGGCGGGCAGCGAAACGGCGCTGTCAGAAGCACTGCACCGGTGTCAGCAGGACCCGCGCCTGACCCTTGCACGCGCCCGCAGCCCGGACACGATCTCGGCGCTTGAAACCGAAACAGAACAGGCCACAAAGCTGGGCGTTTTTGGCGCCCCCAGCCTGGTCGTTCGCGGCGAGGTTTTCTGGGGCGATGACCGGCTGGATGACGCGTTGTCGTGGGCCAGAGTTGGGCACGTCATCTGATCTTTCCTGTTAGACACCGGCAGGTGTTGCGCTATTTTTGCACCATGCCGTATCGATGGAATCAAACCTCAAGTTCCGAGCAAGAGTTGCGCCTGTGGCCGCATAACTCTCTGCCCCCACGCTGGGCGATGCGTGTCGTGTTGGCGGTCTTCCTGTTTGGCTTGATTCCCCTGATGGCTGTTCTTGGGTCGGTTATGCTGTGGGGTTTGCTGCCATTCATGCTGTTGACCGTTCTGGGACTGTGGTTCGCGATACATTCCAATTACCGTGCACGCAGCGTTTTCGAGGTGTTGACCTTGACCGGCTCGCAGGCCCGTCTGGTGCAGCATCACCCACAACGGGGGCAGCAGGAGTGGTCCTGCAACCGCTATTGGGCGCGTCCCGAAATGCATGAGCGCGGCGGCCCGGTCCCGAACTATGTCACACTGACCGGTGACGGCCGCGAAGTTGAAATTGGCGCCTTTCTGTCTGAGGAAGAGCGGATTTCGCTGTTTGATGAGCTCACAAAAAAACTGCGCGAACCTGTCGCGCAGCCTTAGCATCTTAGCAAACAATAATGCTTAGCAGCTGCCGCCTGGCGCAGCGCAGAGCTGATCTTTGACCATCGGGCCAACCTTGCCGAAATCCATCTGGCCGGTGTAACGGGTTTTCAGCTCACCCATCACTTTGCCCATGTCGCGGATCGACCCGGCGCCGGTGGCCGTGATTGCGGTCTGAATGGCCTTGCTCACCTCGTCATCGTCCAATTGCTTGGGCAGGAATTCCTCGATGACCTCGACCTCGCGCAGTTCCCGTTCGGCAAGATCCAATCGGCTGCCCTCTTCATAAGCACGGGCGCTTTCCTTGCGCTGCTTGGTCATTTTACCAAGAATTTCAAGCACCTCTGTGTCGCCGCAGCCTTTGGCTTCTTCGTTGTCAGACGCGCGCGAGGCGATGTCACGGTCCTTGATCGCAGCATTAATCAGGCGCAGCGTCGACAGACGCTCGGCATCCTTGTCTTTCATTGCTTGCTTCAGGGCAGTGTTCACCCTTGATCGCATATCCATATGTTCTGTCCATCCCCATGGCAAAGGAACCCCGACCATATCGAAACAAAAAGCGCGATACAACAGGGGGTTCATATGGTTAACTTATTGATTTTAAACAATAGCCTAAAAATTGAACAGACTTGACCCGAGCGTACAACCCCCTTAGGTATGCGCCGGTTTACCTTGCAGGAGAGTCGCGCCATGGCCCAGAACGCCCCGTCCAAGCCCACCGCATGTCTGGCATTGGCCGACGGTACATTGTTCTACGGTATGGGCTTCGGCGCCACCGGCCAAACTGTGGCTGAACTGTGCTTTAACACCGCCATGACCGGATATCAGGAAATCATGACTGACCCCTCTTATGCGGGACAGATCGTGACCTTCACCTTCCCTCATATCGGCAATGTCGGCGTGAACCCCGAGGATGACGAGACCGGCGATCCGGTTGCCGCCGGGATGGTGGTCAAATGGGACCCGACCGAGCCCTCGAACTGGCGCTCGGCCGAAGAATTGAAAACCTGGCTGGCCCGCCGTGGCCGCATCGCCATCGGCGGTGTGGACACCCGCCGCCTGACCCGTGCCATCCGTCAGCAAGGCGCACCTCATGTCGCGTTGGCGCATGACCCCGCCGGTAACTTTGAAATCGAGGCACTGGTCGCCGCCGCGCGCGGCTTTGCCGGTCTGGAAGGTATGGATCTGGCCAAAGAGGTCACCTGCGCCCAAAGTTATCGCTGGGACGAAATGCGGTGGGCCTGGCCGGAAGGGTACAAACGTCAGGAATCTCCGGTTCATAAAGTTGTCGCCGTGGACTTTGGCGCAAAGCGCAATATCCTGCGCTGCCTCGCCTCGGCCGGATGCGACGTCACGGTTCTGCCTGCAACGGCGACGGCCGCCGAGGTGCTGGCCCATAATCCCGACGGCGTGTTCCTGTCGAACGGCCCCGGCGACCCGGCAGCCACCGGTGAATACGCCGTGCCCATGATCAAAGAGGTTCTGGACGCCACCGACCTGCCCGTCTTTGGCATCTGTCTGGGACACCAGATGCTGGCGCTGGCTTTGGGCGGCCATACCGTAAAGATGAACCACGGCCACCACGGGGCCAACCATCCGGTTAAGGACCTGGATACCGGCAAGGTCGAGATCACGTCGATGAACCATGGCTTCGCGGTGGATGGCCAGTCCCTGCCCGACGGAGTTGTGGAAACCCACCGCTCGTTGTTTGACGGGTCCAACTGCGGCATCCGCATGACCGATCGCCCTGTCTATTCAGTGCAGCACCACCCCGAAGCCTCGCCCGGCCCACAGGACAGCTACTATCTGTTCGAACGCTTTGCCGAAGCTATGGCAGACAAGAAAGCACAGGCTTAACCACTTCATCGTATAGTGTTAACGCGCTGTTAACCTTGATTGAGCCACCCTGACGCGGGTCACCGTGTCAGGGTTTTTTTTATGGTTGAACATAACCTGCAGCAATTCGCGCGCGCCGCGCCGATTTCTGTTGGCGCGCGGAAACCCCTTGGCGCCTGTTTACTCGAACGTGGATGCATCACCCCCGCGCAGCTCGAAAAGGCGCTGCATCTACAGTCCAGACAACAGGCCCCACTGGGCGAGATCCTTGTCGGAGAGGGCTGGATCAGCCGTCAGGAAGTCATGGATGCTTTGTCTGAGCAGACCAACCTGCAAATTGCCGATCTGAAAGACACACCTCCTTCCCCGAGCTTATGTGACATCAAACCGGCCGAGTTCTGGCTGAAGCATAATGTGATCCCATGGCAACGCATCGGCCCGATCCTGCTGATCGCGACCGCTGATCCGAACCGCTTTGCCGCGGTCCGCGCCGCCCTGTTCGACACTGAACACACGATTGCCCCGGTACTTGCATCGGCCAGTCAGATTGATCACGCGATTGCCAGCGCATTTTCCGAAACTTTGGCAAAAGGCGCGGAAACCCGGGTCGACAAGGATCAGAGCTGTCGATCATGGACGCCGACAAAGCGCGCGGGTCCCATCGCGGCCCTTGCGGGACTTCTTTTCTTTTTTACAACCTTTCCTCTGCTTGGTCTGGCTGCTCTTTTGACCACGGCCACCGTTTCACTGCTCTTGTTCATGGTTTTGCGCATTGTGGGCTTGGTCTCATACCTTATGAGATGCCGCCAAGTGTGCCCAACCCCCGAGCCTGTTCCACTGCGATTGCCGCGCGTATCGATGATGGTGCCCCTTTACAAAGAACGAGAAATAGCAGGCGCTTTAATAAAGCGGCTGCAACGCCTGACCTACCCAAAAGCTTTGTTGGACGTCATTCTGGTGCTGGAAGCCACAGATGAGGTTACGCGCACCACATTAAGCCGAGTGGTTCTGCCCAGCTGGATCAGAACGGTGGAAGTCCCGGAACTGAACGGACTGACGACAAAGCCCCGCGCGATGAACTACGCGCTGGATTTTTGCCGTGGCGACATTCTGGGTGTGTGGGATGCCGAGGACGCCCCGCAACCAGATCAGATCGAACGGGTGGTCCGGCATTTTGCGCGGGCTGACGAAGATGTTGTTTGTCTGCAAGGTGTTCTGGACTATTACAACCCGCGCACAAATTGGCGGTCACGCTGTTTTACCATCGAGTACAACAGCTGGTTTCGGATCATCCTACAAGGCATTGCGCATCTGGGTCTGGTCGTCCCGCTTGGGGGCACAACATTCTTTTTTCGCAGGGATAAATTGCTGGAGCTTGGCGGTTGGGATGCCCACAACGTGACCGAAGATGCAGATCTGGGTGTGCGCCTCAGCCGCGCGGGCTATCGAACCGAGATGGTTGATACCACCACCTATGAAGAGGCAAACTTTCGTGCCTGGCCCTGGGTCAAACAACGTTCGCGCTGGCTGAAGGGGTTCATGGTGACCTATCTTGTGCACATGCGCGCGCCGCGACGCCTGTTTAACGAATTGGGATTCAAACGCTTTTTCGGCTTTCAGGCGTTCTTCTTGGGCACTATTGGCCAGTTTCTACTGGCACCGGTCCTATGGCTGTTCTGGTTGGCGACACTGGGCTTGCCTGGCCCGTTCGATCCGCTTCTGTCTGATTGGACCTTCTACGCACTCATCAGCCTGTTTCTGGTGGCCGAGATCACCAATCTGATCGTTGGAATGCTGGCCGTAGCAGCACAAGAAAGACGGTTCCTGATGCCGTGGGTTCCAACAATGCCACTATATTTTCCGTTAGGCGTATTAGCCGCCTACAAAGCCCTGTGGGAACTGGCCAGCAACCCGTTCTTCTGGGACAAAACTCAGCATGGGCAGGCCCGCGAAGAAGTACAGCCACACTGACGGTCATTTCTCGCGCAGCACCGCATCCTGTTTCAGCCGGGTCATGAAGGCCACCGAGATGTGTTCTTTCAGCGCGCGCTCTGCCGCCTCTTCATCCCGTGCGGTGATCGCCTCGACAATGCCCTTATGCTCACTTTGCGCAATCTCGCCACGGCCCTGAACGGCAAGCGAGGTCGTAGCCATCAGAGCCATTGTGCGGTGTACAAGATTCAGCTGCTGCACCAGATACCGGTTGTGCGAAGCCAGATGGATCTGTTCATGAAACCGCCGGTTGGCCCGCGACAGTGCCGTTGGATCATTCACCAACGCATCGTCAGCGGCGACCATGTCCTGCAGCACTTTGATCTCTTCTTCGGTGGCGTGTTTCGCGGCCAGCTTTGCGGCCAACCCCTCCAACTCGCGCCGGACCACGTACAGTTCGGCCATTTGGTTGTGATCCAATGAGGCCACGATCAGTGATCGTCCGTCACGCTCTAGCAGGGACTGCGTCTCGAGGCGCTGCAACGCTTCGCGGATCGGCGTGCGGGACACGCCAAACCGTTCTGCCAGCTCACTTTCGACCAACCGGTCGCCGGGCTTGTAAACGCCCACATCAATCGCTTCGAGAATAAGGCTATAGGCGTCTTTGTTGGGCTGACGGGATTGCGGCATGGGGTGTTATTTCTCCTCGTTCGGACATGTCTATCCGCCTCAGGCCCGTGCAATCAAGTGTAGCATTGAAAACCTGTTCATGGCGGCCTAAACCCAACCCATGGTCAAACCTTCTTTTTCGCACGTCACCCAATGGGTGTTCGACCTCGACAACACGCTGTACCCGCCTCACATGCAACTATTCGACCAGATCGAGGTTCTGATGACGGATTACGTGGTGCAGGCCATTGGCGTCGACCGGGCCGAGGCGGATCGCCTGCGCTCGCACTATTGGCGGGAATACGGCACCACGCTGGCCGGCTTGATGGCCGAGCATGACCTGGACCCCGAACCCTATCTGTACGCCGTGCATCAGGTGGACATGAGCCACATGGACCCCGACGCCGAACTGGCCAATCACATCCGGTCCCTGCCCGGCCGTCGCATCGTTTACACCAACGGCAGCGCGCCTTATGCCGAACGTGTGCTAAAAGCACGCGGCCTCAGCGGTTTGTTCGATGCGGTTTATGGCGTGGAGCACGCGGGCTATCTTCCAAAACCTGAACAGGCCGCGTTCGAGGCGATCTTTGCACAGGATGGCATCGACGCCGACAAGGCGGCTATGTTTGAAGATGATCCGCGCAATCTGACTGCTCCGCACGCGATGGGAATGCGCACTGTTCACGTCGCGCCCGAGCCGCATAAGGCTGAGCATATCCACCATCATACCGACGATTTGACCGCGTTTCTGGCCCGCCTGCGATAGGCTGTCACACTGCGACGATCTGCACATTCTGCAGGTGCATCATCGACCCTATATGCGCCTCAGCGACGAACAGAATCGGAGACCCCATGAGCGCGATCGAGATGCCCGGACGCCTGCCCATCTGGCAGCGCCTGTTGTTTGCAATCCCCCTGTTTGGCTGGCTAGCCAAGGATGCCGCTCATGCAAAGGGCGAAGAATGGGGTTATACAGCGGCCGCGATTTTCAGCATGTGGGGATGTTCTGCCCTGTTGTTTGGCTTGCCGGGCCTGTACATCCCGGCGGTGATGATGGTGCCGGTGATGTTCCTGATCCTCATCCTGATCTCGCGCGGCTGACACGCGAGACAGGATGTCACTTGGCACCGGCGGAGGAACCGAACTAGGGTCTGCCCAACACTCGGAGGCCAAGGTCATGAAAGACAGCTGTGACATCCTGATTTCCGGCGGAGGAATCGCCGGTCTGACCGCCGCGGCGGCCTTTGGAACCGCCGGGTTCGACGTTATTTGCGTGGACCCGACGCCCCCGATAACCGAGCGCGACGTGGACGGCTCTGATTTGCGAACCACCGCATTTCTTCAGCCCGCACACGGGCTGTTAGAGCAATGTGGGTTGTGGCAACGGCTGGACGCACACGCGGCCCCTTTGCAGATCATGCGGATTGTGGACGCAGGCGGAGATGTTCCTGAACCCCGCGTTGTGCGCGATTTCAACGCCGCTGATATCTCGGATCAACCGTTCGGTTGGAACCTGCCCAACTGGCTGCTTCGGCGCGAGATGGTGGCACGACTGGCCGAATTGCCCAATGTCGATTTCCGTCCCGGTACAGGCACTGTCAGCCTGTTCACCCGTACCGCCGAAGCGCGTGTCGGCCTGAGTGACGGCAGCCGCATTCGTTGCAAGCTGGTGGTCGCTGCTGACGGGCGCAACTCTCCCATGCGTGAAGCGGCTGGGATCAAGGTCCATACAACGCGCTATGGCCAGAAAGCATTGGCCTTTGCGGTCACACATCCGATTCCCCATGACAATGTCTCGACCGAGATCCATCGCTCGGGTGGGCCCTTCACCCTGGTCCCCCTGCCCGATTGGCAGGGGCAACCGTCTTCGGCGATCGTGTGGATGGAGCGCGGACCCCGCGCTGTTGAGTTACTTAACACCAAGCCCGAAGCGTTTGAGGCGCTGATGACCGAACGGTCCTGTGGGTTGTTCGGACCGTTAAAACTGGCTTCGCGCCGGACCATCTGGCCGATCATCAGCCAGTCAGCAGAACGTCTGGCTGGCGAGCGAGTCGCACTAATGGCCGAAGCTGCCCATGTGGTGCCGCCAATTGGAGCCCAGGGATTGAACATGTCGCTGGGCGATCTGAGCAGCCTGCTGGAACTGGCGCAGGCCCGCCCCGAAGGTTTGGGCGACGCGCAGATGCTCGATGCCTATCACAAAGCCCGCCATACCGAGATCGAGATGCGGGTCAAAGGAATCGACCTGCTGAACCGCGCCTCGATGATCGAGGCGCGGCCGTTAAGGGACGTGCGGGCAATGGGGCTGAATGCGCTCTATTCCTTGCCGGCTGTTCGCAAGACCTTGATGCAAATGGGCCTCGGCGTACGCTAAGGCCCGAACGGTTTCACAGAACCTGATCCAGCACGCGCTTGAGCCGCCCGATGGTGCCGTCAACGTCATACAATTTGTCCAAACCGAACAGACCAAGGCGGAAGGTGCTGAACCCTTCAGGCTCATCACATTGCAGCGGCACACCGGCTGCGATCTGCATGCCCAAAGCGGCAAATTTCTTACCATTCTGAACATCTGGGTCCGAGGTATAGCTGACCACGACACCCGGTGCGCCAAATCCGTCTGCCGCGACCGAAACGATGCCTTTGTCCCGCAGCATCGCCCGCACACCATTGCCCAACGCCCATTGGGCGTCGCGCAGCTTGTCGAACCCATAATCGCGGGTCTCAACCATCGTATCGTGGAACGCCTTCAACGCATCCGTGGGCATGGTCGCGTGATACGCATGCCCGCCATTTTCATAGGCTTGCATGATCTGCCGCCATTTCTTCAGATCAACGGCAAAGCTGTCAGACGTCGTCTCCTCCAACCGCGCTTCGGCACGCTCAGAAAACATGACAAGACCCGCGCAGGGCGATGCGCTCCACCCTTTCTGGGGGGCCGAGATCAGAACGTCCACACCGATGGCCTTCATGTCGACCCAGGCACAACCCGAGGCGATGCAGTCCAGCACCATTAACGCCCCAACCTCATGCGCAGCAGAGGCCATGGCAGTCACGTAATCGTCGGGCAGAATGACACCGGCCGAGGTCTCTACATGTGGGGCAAAAACAACGTCCGGACGCTGTTCACGGATTGTTGAAACAACCTCGTCAATCGGTGCGGGGGCAAAGGGCGACGGGCTGGAATTGCCGGTTTCACGAGCTTTGAGAACCGTCGCCGACGCCGTCAGATCACCGGATTCGATGATCTGGCTCCAGCGATAGGAAAACCACCCGTTCCGAACGACAAGTACATTGGCGTTGCGCGCAAATTGCCGGGCGACGGCCTCCATCCCATAGGTGCCACCACCAGGGATAATCGCCACACCATCCGCATTATACACATCCTTCAGCAACCCCGAGATGTCCCGCATCACCTGTTGAAACTGCACTGACATGTGGTTCAGAGACCGATCCGTAAACACGACCGAGAACTCTTCGAGCCCAGAGGGATCGACGGTGTCCAATAGCGCTGGCATGGTTTGTCCTTTCAAATTGTCGTCAGCGGCCTCGCGACCCGGGTTAGTTTGCCGAGACCCGTACTGAACCCGAATATCTGGCCTAAGGGAACCAAAAACAAAACACTCAAATGATATTTTGTTGGTCGAATCTGGCAAGAAATGACGCCAATTAGTGTCAGTCGCCCTTTACACTCTGACGTGTTTCTGACCAGATGCACTCACTTTGCAGAAGAAAGGTATTTCGACAGGTGAATGCGCATAAGCGGATCAGTTTTCAAGTTGTACGGGACGAAGTCAAACGGCGGATCGAAAGCCGCATTTGGCCGCAGGGATCGCTTCTGCCAACCGAAACACAGCTTGCCGAGGAATTCAATTGCGCACGCGCGACAGTGAACCGTGCCCTGCGCGAGCTTTCTGATCAGGGCTTTGTCGAGCGCAAACGCAAAAGCGGGACCCGGGTCAAAAAGGAACCCAGCAAGCACGCCAAGCTAGAATTTTCGTTGGCTCGTCAAACGGTTGAAAGCCAAAATGCAACCTATCGGTACTCGCTGGTTGAACGCAACGTGGTCGCAAGCCCCGGTTGGCTGGCTTCACAGATCGGTGTTTCCGCGGACATTCGCGTCCTGCAAGTCATCTGCATGCATTATGCCGACAACCGTCCCTTCCAGTTGGAAGAACGCTGGATCAACATAGATGCGGTACCCGAAATCGAACATGCTGATCTGAGCACCCAGGGCCCCCATGAATGGCTATTGAACGCCTCTCCGTTTACCGAGGCTGAGGTCTCCTTTTGCGCGATCTCCGCGGACGGACGATTGGCGGAATTCATGGGAACCACCCCCGGAACGTCGATGATCCAGCTAGAGCGCACGACCTGGAAGAACGGAAATCCGATGGCATTTGCCCGGATGACGCACCATCCGGGATATTGCATCCGCACGCGATACTGAACGGGCTTATCCGATCGGTCCCGGCAAACGTTCCTCACTTAGCAGAACGTTGGCTTCGACATCTCCTGCGCCGGGCAAGGTCATGATCCGACGGCGCAGGACCCGCTCAAAATCGGACAAGTCGCGGGCAACCACCCGCAGGCGATAGTCGTACAGACCCAGCACATGCTCGACGGTCTGAACTTCTGGAATAGCACTGACGGCACGCTCAAAATCCTCCAGACTGACCTGACCCTTGCGCGCCAGTTTCACGCCAAGGAACACGGTCACACCAAAGCCCAACGCCTCGGCATTCAGGCGCAACCGGCGACCCTTGATAATGCCCGAGGTTTCCAGCCGGCGGATGCGCCGCCATGTCGCGGGTTGTGACAATCCCAGCTTACGTCCCAACGCCCCCGCGCTTAGCGAAGCATCCTGCGCCAGCGCGCGCAGTATCTTTCGGTCAAGTTCATCCAGATCGATCATACCGGCAGCACCTCTTCGCTTTTGACCCGCGCGATGTGCATCAAGGCCTCAATATCCGCGATATGCGGCAGGGTCAGAATGCGGTCGCGGTAGAGTTGTTGGTAATGTGCCATGTCCCTGGCAATCACCGACAGACGCACATCTACCCGGCCCAGAAAGGTCTGCAATTCGATCACCTCAGGCACCTGCCGGGCGGCCGAAGTGAATTCGTCAAACGCGCGCGATTGGGTCTTGTCCAGCGTGACCCGCAGCGAAACCTCGACCGCGTACCCAAGTGCCG
The DNA here is from genome assembly GCF_059611225.1 of Ruegeria sp. CDSA246. Taxonomy (NCBI): domain Bacteria; kingdom Pseudomonadati; phylum Pseudomonadota; class Alphaproteobacteria; order Rhodobacterales; family Roseobacteraceae; genus Ruegeria; species Ruegeria sp. CDSA246. The sequence goes on from NZ_JBXWPD010000004.1 coordinate 182,143, forward strand.
CCCAGTCGATCACGGCCTCTTGCCCTTGGATGATGCCTGCGGCCTGCATCTTTTCGACCCGGCGCCAGCAGACCCCTTGGCTGATACGGCAACGCTCGGCGAGTTCCGCGGCTGACAGACTGGGGTCGGCCTGAAAATGGCGCAGAATTCGACGGTCTATGTCATCAAGCATGATTTTTTCGTATTTTTGGCATCACACGAATTATTCTTCATCTTTTTCGCAAATACTCAAGTGCAACCCTATCGCCAATACAACATCCGGCAGGTAAAACCCTCGGCAATCTAACCAGAAAGGACCGGCGACATGCGCGTCTATTACGATCGCGATTGCGACATCAACCTGATCAAAGACAAAAAAGTAGCAATCCTGGGCTACGGCAGCCAAGGCCACGCCCACGCACTTAACCTGCGCGACTCGGGTGCGAAGAACCTTGTCGTCGCTCTGCGCGAAGGCTCGGCATCCGCCAAGAAAGCCGAAGCCGAGGGTCTGGAAGTCATGGGCATCGCCGAAGCGGCCGCTTGGTGCGACGTCATCATGTTCACCATGCCCGACGAACTGCAGGCCGAGACCTACAAGAAATACGTGCATGACAACATCAAGCCCGGCTCCGCCATTGCCTTTGCCCATGGCCTGAACGTCCACTTTGGCCTGATTGAGCCGAAAGAAGGCATCGACGTCATCATGATGGCCCCCAAAGGCCCCGGCCACACCGTACGCGGCGAATACGTCAAAGGCGGCGGCGTGCCTTGCCTGGTCGCTGTTGACAGCGACGCGACCGGAAAGGCCCTGGAAATCGGCCTGTCCTATTGCTCGGCCATCGGTGGCGGCCGCTCGGGTATCATCGAGACCAACTTCCGCGAAGAATGCGAAACCGACCTGTTCGGTGAGCAGGCCGTTCTGTGCGGCGGCATCGTCGAACTGATCCGTTGTGGTTTCGAGACTCTGGTTGAGGCAGGTTATGCACCCGAAATGGCCTATTTCGAGTGTCTGCACGAAACCAAGCTGATCGTAGACCTAATCTATGAAGGCGGTATCGCGAACATGGATTACTCGATCTCGAACACTGCCGAGTACGGCCAGTACGTCACCGGCCCGCGCATTCTGCCTTATGAGCAGACCAAGAAAGCGATGAAAGAGACGTTGTCCGACATCCAAACCGGAAAGTTCGTCCGTGACTTCATGCTGGAAAACGCCGTCGGTCAGCCGACCATCAAAGCGGCCCGTCGCCACAATGATGAGCATCAGATCGAACAAGTTGGTAAGAAACTGCGCGACATGATGCCGTGGATCTCTGCTGGCAAGCTGGTCGATCAGGAAAAGAACTGATCCTGCCAAGCGAATGCGAAGGGGCGGCCCATAAGGCCGCCCTTTTTTGTCCTTACCCCAAGCCGAGACGCAGATGGTTCAGCACCCCACATCCCGCGATTGGAGCGGCGTTATCACCCTTGGCCTGATCTGGGGCGGTACGTTCATGGTCGTCACCATGGCGCTGGAAGGGTATGGACCTATCACAGTCGCCACCGCGCGGACGACGCTTGGCGCAGTAATGTTGCTGGGGCTGATGGCCGCTACAAACCGCAAGCTACCCTCGGGGTCGACCGCCTTGTGGGCTTCGGTCATCGTGATCGGTATCTTGTCCTCGGCCCTGCCCTTTGTTCTGCTAAGCTGGGGGCAGCAATACGTACCGTCCGCCTTCGCGGGTCTGTCCATGGCCGCAATCCCTCTGATGGTACTGCCGCTGGCGCATTTCTTTTCGGACGAGCCCCTGAACCTGAGAAAATTGGTGGGCGTGATCCTTGGATTCTGCGGTGCGTTGGTGCTGATCGGCCCCGGCTTGGCGCAACTCGGCCACGGGTCGGAACCTTTAGCGCAACTGGCCTGCATCGGGGCCGCCTTGTGTTATTCTCTGGCGTCGATCTTCACCCGTCAATGTCCGCCCATTGATCCGGTGGTTCTGGCCGCCCTGACCCTGCTGGTCGGCGCAGTAATCCTTTTGCCGATCATGTTCGTGACCGAAGGCGTCCCCACGTGGGAAGGTACCCGCCCAAGCATTGCCATCATCGTTTTGGGGTTGGTCCCTACGGCATTTGCAACACTGCTGCGCGTATCCGTCATTCGCAGCGCAGGATCGGTCTTTATGACGCTGGTGAATTACCAGGTCCCGATTTGGTCCATGGTGTTCGGCGCATGGGTTCTGTCCGAAGCGTTGCCGCTGCGCTTTTTCGTGGCGCTGGCCATGATCCTGACCGGGCTGGCCATCAGCCAGTGGTTCAGCCTGCGAAAGATGTTGACTGGGCGCTAGCCTGTGACGGCCTCGACTTCGGCAACGATGCCGTCGACAACCTGGGTCAGCAGCGCATCATCTTCACATTCCGCCATGACGCGGATCAGAGGTTCCGTACCTGATTTGCGGATCAGCAACCGTCCCTGCCCGTTCAGCCGCGCCTCGGCGTCAGAAATTGCAGCCTGCACACTGGCGGCCTCAAGCGGGGCTTGTCCTTCGCCATAGCGCACGTTCTTCAGCATTTGCGGTACGGTTTCGAACTGCACCGCCAATTCCGATGCTTTTTGACCCGTATGAACCATCTCCGCCAGGAAATGGAGGCCTGCCATAAGGCCGTCGCCTGTGGTCGCATAGTCGCTCATGACGATGTGGCCCGATTGTTCGCCACCCAGGTTGAACCCGCCTTCGCGCATACGTTCAACGACATAGCGATCCCCGACGCCGGTGCGTTCCAGACGCAAGCCATGGCTTTCTAGATGACGTTCCAGGCCAAGGTTCGACATAACCGTTGCAACCAGCGCGCCGCCTTTCAGACGGTCTGCTTCGGCCCAGCTGGTCGCCAAAAGCGCCATCAACTGATCCCCATCCGCGACTTGGCCATTCTCGTCGATCATAACGACGCGATCGGCATCACCGTCCAGACAAATCCCGATATCTGCGCCATGGGCCACCACGGTTTCGGCAGCCAGCTGCGGTTTGGTCGAACCACAGTTGAGGTTGATATTCTTACCATTCGGCGTGATGCCGACCGGGATCACCTCGGCACCCAATTCCCACAAAACCTCGGGCGCCGTGCGGTGAGCGGCCCCATTGGCGCAATCGACTACAACTTTTAGCCCGTCCAAACGCAAGTCACGCGACAGCGAAGATTTGACGCGTTCACCATATCGGAACCGCGCATCATCCACCCGTCTGGCACGGCCGATATTCCGTGCCTGCGCAGGTTTGACACCTTCTTCGATCAGCTTTTCAATCTCGAGCTCCGCCTGATCAGACAGCTTGTATCCGTCAGGACCAAAGAACTTGATTCCGTTGTCCTCGGCCGGGTTATGGCTGGCCGAGATCATCACCCCAAGATCCGCGCGCATCGACCGTGTCATCAGACCAACAGCGGGCGTCGGCACCGGTCCAAGCAGCAACACGTTCATCCCGGTCGAAGTCAATCCGGCCGTCAGGGCGTTTTCCACCATATAGCCGGACAGGCGCGTATCCTTACCGATCACAACACGGTGGACGTCGGATTGATCGCGGCGGAAGTAACGGCCAGCGGCGGCCCCGATGCGCAATGCCATTTCAGCCGTGATTGGATGGGTATTGGCTGTACCCCGCACCCCATCGGTTCCGAACAGCTTGCGCATAATGTCACTCCGTCATTTCTTGCCTGCCTCCGCCTTACCGGACGGCGGCCCAAAGGCGCAAGGCCTGAGCGGTTTCTGCAACATCGTGCACGCGCAGAATTTGAACGCCTTGTGACAATCCAGCCAGCCCGACGGCGATTGATCCCGGCGCGCGGGCGCCCTTGCGCGGCTCTTTGCCAATCTGCCCAATAATACCTTTTCGGGACACACCCAGCAGGATCGGGCAACCTAGACCATGAAACAGGCTGATCCCTTGCAGTAAGGCCAGGTTATGTGCCTCGGTCTTGCCAAACCCTATGCCTGGATCAACGATAATCTGATCCCGGTCCAACCCGAGTTTTTCGAGACGATCCACCTGCCCTTCAAGGAAATCGTAGACATCCAGCAGAACGTCGTCATAGGTCGGATTGTCTTGCATTGTGCCCGGATCGCCCTGCATGTGCATCACACAGACCGGAGCGCCAACTTGTGCGCAAAACGGCGCAAGCTGTGGGTCAAAGGTAAATCCTGTTACATCGTTGATCAGCCCTGCTCCGGCCTTCCACGCTGCTTTGGCGACGGCGGATTTGCGCGTATCGATGGATATCAGCGCATCAGTGCGGGATTTGATCGCTTCGATCAGGGGGCGGGTTCGCGCGATCTCTTCATCTTCGGGCACGAAAGTTGCTCCGGGTCGGGTCGATTCGCCGCCAATATCCAGAATGGTTGCATCTTGTGACACCATCTGTTCAGCCGCAGATTGGGCCGAACTGACCGAATTGTGCACGCCGCCATCCGAGAAACTGTCCGGCGTTGCATTCAGAATGCCCATAATGTGCGGGCGATCCATGGCAAGGCCGGCGACATCGGCACGCGGACGCGTCAGACGGTCCAGCGCGTCGTCCGGCACATCCTGCACGGCAATGATCCTTGGGGGCTCTTCACGGCTTAACCGTTCGACATCGGTAAACCACAGCGGCTGGCCCGCAATTGGTACAGCCCCCAACGGACGGTTCGGACCGTGCTGAACCAAAGGTCGAAAATACGCGGTCACAGTTGTGCCTGATCCACCGAGATCGCACGCAACGGGGTTTCAGGGGCGTCGGGCAGCGCGCCGCCGATCACCATCATCTCACTCGCTTCAAAAGTGGCAGCAAACCATGCCGCCAGCGCCACCGCATCCGAAGGTGCCGCCGATTGGCCGTCAACAGCATCCAGCACGATTTTTGAGGGTGCCCAGACGCAAATCTGACCATTTTTCATGGCCCAATCCAGCTCAGTCCGCGTTGAAACGACAACACAGCGGTGATCGCGGGCAGCCAAAACCCAGGCGTTCTGTTCAATCGCCAACAGATCAATTCGGCGTTGGGTCATCGCGTGGCCAGTCTGTGAAACAGGCATATCCGCCGCGCCGACACATAGGATCAACGGGCGTTCACGATTTTCCAGCTGATCGATCCATCCGGTCAGATTGGGCGATGCGATAGCCTCGTTCGACAGAAAGGCCAGCCGGGGATGCGGGCGCTCTTCCTCGACGACGTCGTGATGAGCCTTGTCTTTTCCGCGCACAATCTCGACACCCAAGGCGCCGGGACCTCGATCAAGTTTTTCTATTCTGACAAACGCTCTTACGGCCTGCGGCTCAAGTAAAATTCGCTCGGCCACCCGGTCTGCCAACGTCTCAAGCAGGTTAAGACGTTCCGCCGCAAGCTCGTACGCGATCGCCTCAGTCACCCGGTCGTAGGACAGGATGCGATCCACGTCATCGTCGATGGGATCGGTCAGCGGGCGAACTTCCACTACTATGTTAAAACAAATACGCTGGGTCGTACCACGCTCGGCCTGAAACGCGCCGATTTCAACCTCGACGATATGATCGCGCAGAGAAATTCGGTCCAACGGCCCCCGGGCAGCGGTCGCTTCGGACCGCTCGGACGGGTGCGCAAAGGCAAGACGGATTTCAGAGCTCATACAGGCGGACCTTTTCGGGCTTTGTGGACGTGTTTGCCCAAAATAAACGATGCGCGCGCGTATAGCACCGCAACATGCGTCTTTCCAGCCATCGAATGCGGCGTCAGCTGACGCGGAACCAGCTCATCATGCCCGAGGCGGCGTGTCCCAGCATGTGGCAATGCAGCAGCCAATCGCCTGGGTTATCTGTGACCAGAGCGATTTGACGGGTCTGGCCCCGGTCCACCAGTATAGTGTCGCGCCAAGGCCCCAAACTGCCATCCGGCAGGATGAGCCGGAAGTGGTGACCATGCAGGTGCATGGCATGAGGGAAAACGGTTTCGTTCACAAACTCGATCCGGTGCACCTGACCCAGACGCGCATCCAGAAACGGATCCTTGGGTCGTTCCGCGTATCCGTTCAACGCCCAGAACCTGCCCAGTTGAGCCAGCTCACGGCCTGTCAGGTCCTGATCGCCAAGCTTGGCCCCTTCCAGCCATCGCATCGCGCCGCCCTGCAGGGACATGCGATGCAGCGGTGCCTGATCATACTGAAATTCAGGCATATTGTTCGCAGGCAATGGTTCAATACCCTGCCTTTGCGATATGGAGGCCTCGGAAACTTGAAAGCGTACCAAGCCATAGCCGCCGTCCCGCTCGATACTGGCGAGACCCGCGACTTCCCCGGACGCGGACGTTACATCCACGACAAGGTCCGCCCGTTGTGCGGGCGCAAGTGGGAAGCTGTCCTCTACAGGCAATGGAACTGCCAGCGGCATCCCATCCAAAGCCACAATCCAACCTGCAAGCCCGTCCAACGCCAAATCAAATATCCGAGCGTTCGATGCGTTGATCAGGCGTAATCGCAATCGTTCCCCCGATCCAACAGGGTATGCCGGATCGAAACCGCCATTGACGGACACCAGATTACCCAGCCGCCCCGCATGGCTAAGATCGTGCCCATTGTCAAAATCGTCCACGATATGCGCGGTTTCCGGGTCCAGCCGCCAGTCGTCCAGCATCAGCGTCAGATCCTGATCAACATCCGGCGGGCTGGATTCTTCAACAATCAGAGATCCATAGAGACCTCGGGTAACCTGTTCGGTAGACCGGTTATGCGAGTGATACCAATAGGTTCCTGCATCGGGTGCAACAAAGTCATAGTCGAAGGATTGGCCCGTCTCGACCGCGTCCTGCGTCAACCCCGGCACGCCATCCATGGCGTTGTCGATCCGAATTCCGTGCCAATGCACTGCCGTCGGTTGAGACAGGTTGTTTATCAGCTTGCGACTGACGCGCCCGCCCTGAGGCAATCGGATGTCGACTCCGGGAACGCGGCCGCCATAGGTCCAAACCGGCGTAGCTGGATATCCGTCAGGCGCAATCTGTTGCACCGCTTCTTGCGCAACCAGATCGGAGCTGGCCGCATGCGCCACCTTTGGCAGCAAGGCAAGCGCGGTCGAAGTTTGCAGAAACCGTCTGCGGGATAACATCATGGCGGACCTCCTGGTCCGCTACATAAGGCAGAAAACGCCCCGCGCAATCAAGGTTCCAGCGCGGGTGCGTCAATCAGTTGCTCGCGGTCCGATAGTTGTGGCGGTAGAAAATGTGAACGCCGATCCGGGCCGTTTCTTTGTAGACGCGCGACCATGACGGGCGCACCGCCTTGGTGTGGTAATGGGTCGCCCCTTCGGTCAGCCCGACGCCAACGCCGTCGATTGCCGCACGGGCAACCTTGGACACACGCTCATAGGCTCTTTTCTCGCGGATAACTTCTTTCTGACCATCGCAGGTGTAGGTGAACTGGCATTGGTACTTCTTACCGGTTCCCTGCTTGATCACCCCGCACAGCGAACTTGGAAAGCGGCTACTTTTGACCCGGTTCAGGATCACCTCGGCCACGGCAAACTGACCGCGAACGCTTTCGCCGCGCGCTTCAAAGTAAAGCGCCTCAGCCAGACATTTGAAGTTCTCGTCACCAGCGGCAGTCGGCAGTTGATCCAGCCAATCCTTGGAATAGGACACCTGTTGCAGCACGGGTTCTTTACGTGGCTTAAACAGGCCCAAGTAATCACGGAACTTTTGCCCGGGCAATTCGCTTCGGGTTACAAGTTCGCGTTTGGCAGATTCGGTGGCTTCCCTCTCGGCGACGGAAACACTCGGCAGCACGGTTGCTGCCAATGTGGCAACAGCCAATATGTATCGTAGCATCAGATAACCTCGCACAGGCACAATTAGCGCCAGACCCTCCCCCGGCGGGCGCGATGAGGCTCATACCGAATTCAAACGGCGACGTCCAGTTCTGACGAAAAAGCAAGTGGAAAATCGCCGTTTCGTCAACAATATTTGACGACGGCGCTTTCTGTTACCTACTAATTCTAGAGTGCCGCCCTTCTGTCAACCCCCAAGTCTGGACGAAATCGCCAGTTGAGCGGCAGCCAGCCGAGCGACGGGCACCCGGAAGGGCGAACAGGACACATAGTCAAAGCCCAATTCCCGGCAAATGGCGATTGATTCGGGGTTCCCGCCATGTTCGCCGCAAACTGACAATGTGACTTCTGGTTGTGCTTGCCTGCCGCGTTCAGCTCCCAGTTTAAGCAATTCGCCAACTCCGTCCGCGTCCAACACATGAAACGGATCTTCGACAAAGACACCCTGCCGGACATAAGCCGACATGAACCGGCCTGCGTCATCGCGGGACAGGCCATAGGTCATCTGCGTCAGGTCGTTGGTTCCGAAACTTAAAAACGCGGTTTGCGGCGCGATCTCGGCTGCCCGCAAACAAGCCCGAGGGGTTTCGACCATCACGCCCAGCCGGTACTCAAATTCCTGCCCGCGTTCAGCGGCGACGGCTGCCGCCACGGAATCGATGCGCGCCTTGACCAGCTCGACCTCGCGCTTGGCAGAGACAAGCGGGATCATCACCTCGGGCACCACCGGTGCCCCGTCTTTGCTGGCTTCAAGCGTCGCCTCGAAAATCGCACGCGCCTGCATGTCGTATATTTCGGGAACCGTCACGCCCAGACGAACTCCGCGCAGGCCCAGCATCGGGTTGTATTCGGTCATGGCGTCGACCCTGCGTTCGACATCTGAGACCGGCAGGTCCAGCGCTTCGGCAAGTTCGCGTTGGCCGGTGCGCGTGGTCGGAAGAAACTCGTGCAACGGTGGATCGAATAGACGGATACAGACAGGCTGGCCTTCCATGATCCGGAATAGCTGCGCGAAATCATCGCGTTGCATCGGCAGCAAGCGTTCCAAGACCGCTTCGCGACCGGATGAGGTCTGCGCAAAGATCATTTCGCGCATCACGATCAGGCGGCCGGGGTCAAAGAACATGTGCTCGGTCCGGCACAACCCGATCCCTTGTGCCATGAAGTTCCGCGCGGTTTGCGCGTCTGCAGGTGTGTCCGCATTGGCGCGGATGGCAATATCCCGCTCTGCGTCCGCCCAGCCCATCAGGGTCTGGAAACAGTCATCCAGCGCAGCCTCCAGCATGGTCGGTTGCCCAGCCAACACCTGACCCGAGCTACCGTCGATGGTCAATGTGTCGCCTGTATTGAATACCCGCCCGTCGGGAGCCATCAGCTGTTTTTTCTTTGTCTGAAACCGCATCTCGGACGCGCCGACGATGCACGGCAGGCCCAAACCCCGGCCAATCACGGCCGCGTGGCTGGTCATGCCGCCCTTTTCCGTCAGGACCGCCACGGCGGCATGCATGCCCCGTACATCTTCCGGAGAGGTCTCGCGCCGAACCAGAATGCACGGTTCCCCACGCGCAGCGCTTGCCTGCGCCTCGGCCGAGGTGAACACGATCTTGCCGGTCGCAGCACCCGGACTGGCGGCAATTCCGGTGGTCAGGATGTCCCGTTCCGCATCAGGGTGAACCTGTCGGTGCAACAGCTCGTTCAGGGAATGCGGATCCACCCGCATCACCGCCTCTTGCGGCGGGATGATCCCGTCTTCCGCAAGCCGCACGGCGATGCGCATCGCGGCCCGGGCACTGCGTTGCACCCGTACACCGTCCAAAATGTGAACGTGGCCGTTTTCGATCACGAACTCGACCTGCATTTCCTCGCGCAGCTTGACCCGCATCAGCGCTGCATGCGTCTTGAGGTCCGCAAAAGCCTCGGGCGCGACATCTTCCAAAGACACTCCGCGCGGGTCCTTTTCGAGGTACAGCGCCGCGACGCCTTCCCCTAGCGCATCCCGTCCCTGACTTTGGCTCAGATACCGACCGGTGATCTGAGGCAATCCAGTGGTCGGATCAATCAGTTGCAGCACACCCGATCCGCACTCGCCCTGCCCGACGCCGGGGATCATCTCTTGGATCACCAAACCCAGACCCGCGTCCGCCGGCGCACCCTTGGCCTGACGCAACAATCGGGCCGAGGTGCCCTCCCATGCCCGGGCCATCGAACGCAGCACGGCAATCAGCTGCTCTCCGCGATCCTGTGGAAAGGCTTCGTCCGTCTCGTCCTCGTAAGCCCGCAGAGATTCCTGCAGACCTTCACGGCCATCTGCATCGATCTCGTCAAACACATCGGGGTCCAGCCGCGCAACATGAACGGCATAGCTTTGGACAAAGCGCAGATACAGCGCTGCGGCGGCCTCGACCCCCATCGAATCCGACAGGTCGACATAGCGCGCGTCATTCATGCCGATGTTCAGGATGGCACCCGGGCCGCCCCAATCGGGATCTTCGGAACTGGGCCGGACACACAGCAGCGCAGTCTGATCAAACTGCTCAAGAACAGCAGCTAAATCCGGCACCTGTCCGTCTGATATCTGATGCACCGCATCAAACGACAACGCGACCGTTCGTGGAACCGGCAGTTCCAGACGAACCAGACGTTGCAAACATTTCGCGCGCCCGCCATGCGTGTTGGCGGCAACGGGCGCTTCGGACGTGATAAGCGTAGTATGCGGATTATTCTGCACTGCGGCACCTTTTGGTTTCACCGCAGCATAAGCCCCTGCACCAATGGCGCAAGGGCGTTCTGGATCAGCCGTCGATGCGGCTCAGATCGGCAACACTGGAACAGACCTGACGGATCTGGCTTAGCAGGTTCAGACGGTTACGGCGCAGGATGTCGTTGTCGGTATTGACCTGAACATCCTCAAAGAACGCATCCACCGGGCCGCGCAGATCGGCCATGGCCGACATGGCGGCGGGGAAATCCTCGGCCTTCAGCGCCGGGTCTATCTTGGCCTGTGCAGCTTCCAACGCGCCGAACAGAGCTTTTTCACTGTCGGTCTCTGCAAACTTGATATCCGCACCATAGGAGTACTCGACCCCGTCCTTCTCCTCGGCCTGGGTCAGAATATTGTTGGCGCGCTTGAACCCCTGCACGAGGTTCTCGCCATCCTCTGTCGCGATCACGGCATTCAGCGCGCGGGCGCGTTTGACCAGCAGGTTGAGGTCGTCATTTCCCTCCATCGCGATACATGCGTCGATGATGTCGTGGCGGATGCCCTCGTCCCGGAGGAAGGTTTTGAGGCGGTCATGGAAGAAGGAGAGGAGATCGTCGGACGCGTCCGGGACTTTCTTCTCCAACCCCAGAAATTCAGCGGTCGGCTTGTCGCCGAGATTGTCTTTGACCGCTTTGAAGGCTGCACCGAAGACGCCGTGATCCGCGATTTCTTCCAGCAGGTCCTCGACATCTGATTTCGGCAACGCGTCATTGATGGCACCCTCTGCCCGAACCAACTGGCTATCAAAGAACCGATCCAATCTTAGACGCAAATCGTTTTCGAGTATCAATCGCGTCACGCCCAACGCCGCGCGGCGTAGGGCAAACGGGTCTTTCGATCCCGTGGGCTTTTCCTCAATCGCCCAGAACCCGGTCAGCGTGTCCAACTTGTCGGCCAGCGCCACAGTTACTGACAACGGCGCGGTGGGCACATCATCCGACGGCCCCAACGGCGAGTAATGTTCCTGCGCCACGGCGGCCACGGCGGCGTCCTCGCCGGCGGCTTCGACGTAATAACGACCCATAAGCCCTTGAAGTTCCGGGAATTCATAGACCATCTCGGAGCTTAAATCGGCCTTGGCCAGACGAGCGGCTTTCTCGGCCTGATCGGCATCCGCGCCCGTCACCGGGGCCAATTCGCGGGCAAGCGCCGCGATGCGGTCGATCCGCTCGACTTGAGTTCCCAGCTTGTTGTGGAAGGTCACATTCTCCAGCGCGCGGGTCCATTGGGCGATGTCCGATTTGGCAACGCGCAGATCGTTCTCCCAAAAGAACTTGGCATCCGCCAGACGAGCCGACAGCACCTTTTGGTTCCCTGCCAGAATGGTCGTGCCATTATCAGTGGTTTCACGGTTCGCAACAGTGATGAACCGCTCAATCCGGCCCGTCTTGGGGTTCTTCACGGAAAAGAACTTCTGATGCTCTTTCATCGAGGTCTGCAGAACCTCGGGAGGCAGTTCCAGAAACTCATCATCGATCTGCCCCATCAGGACAACTGGCCATTCGACCAGACCTGCGACCTCTGCCAGCAGGCCCTTGTCGTCAACGACCTCAAGCCCCGCCGCAAAGGCAAGGTTCTGGGCGTCGTTCCAGATGTGCTCTGCGCGCTCCGCAGGCGACAGCACCACAAACGCGCGCTTCAGCTTGGCGGCGTAATCCTCGAAGGACGAGACCGCAAAGCGACCCGGCGCCATGAAACGGTGACCTTCGGTGGTGTCGCCGGACTGGATGCCGTCGACTTCCATTGGCACAACCTGCGCGCCGGTCTCGTCGGTCAGAATGCACAGGATCGAGTGCAGCGGGCGCACCCAGCGCAGACCGCCACTGCCCCAGCGCATCGATTTCGGCCAGGGGAAATTGCGGATTGTCGCCTCAAGCACTTCGGCCACGATCTCGGCCGCAGGACGGCCGGGCTTTTCGATGGTGGCGAAATAGACCGAGCCTTTGGGGGTCTCACGCTCTTCCAACTGATCGCGGCTCAGACCTGCGCCGCGCAGAAACCCTTCGATGGCTTTGTCCGGCGCGTCTACCTTTGGGCCCTTGCGTTCTTCGCGGATCATGGGGCTTTCCGCCAGCAATCCTTCGACCGCCAGTGTCAGGCGGCGCGGCGTTGTCAGCGAAGCAGCAGATGCGTAGGTCAAACCGGCCTCGACCAAACCATCGGTGATCCGCTTTTTCAGGTCTTCGCCGGCACGGGTCTGCATGCGCGCGGGGATTTCCTCGGAAAACAATTCGATCAGCAGGTCGGGCATATTCGGTCCTTAGAAATTTACGATCGTCTGAATGACGATGGCATTAGCGATATCCACAAAGAATGCGGATACAAGGGGCAATACGATAAAAGCAATAGGCGATGGGCCATATCGTTTGGTGACAGCGGTCATATTTGCAATAGCGGTCGGGGTGGCGCCTAGGGCGAAGCCTCCGAAACCGGCGGCCAGAACGGCGGCGCGGTAATTGCTGCCCATGACAGGAAACAGAACCCAGATCACAAAAGCCACTGCGAACAAGGTCTGGGCCGACATGATGACCACAATGGCAAGGCCGAGTTCCGCGATGGTCCAAAGCTGCAGGCTCATTAATGACATGGCCAAAAACGCACCCAGCGAGAATTCCGAAATCAACGCCAGCGAGGGGGTGCGTTCAATTGGTGGGCGGCTGGGCGCAAGCCATGCGCGCAGGTTCGCGATGACGATGCCCATGATGAGACAAGGCACGAACAGCGGCAGCTTCAAACCGGCAGCGCTGATCGCCTCGCCCAGCGAATACCCCGCAATGATCGCCAGGTTGAGGAACAGGAGAACGCGCATGATCGACAGATGATCGATTTCGTTGGACACGTCATCGCCGTCAGTGGGAAGCCCCACTGTGTGATCCTCGTCGGGGCGTGCAGGGCTGAGGTTGCGCCCTTCGACCAGAAGCCGCGCTATCGGTCCACCAACCAAAGCAGCCAGAACAAGCCCAAGTGTTGCAACGGCAACGCCTAGCTCAGTTGCGCCGTCCAGGCCGGTGGCCTCGGCAACCTCGGGGGCCCAGGCAATCGCAGTTCCGTGCCCGCCGATCAGAGATGCCGAGCCGAACAAAACCCCAGCCTGCGCCGGATACCCGAACATAGACGCCCCAATTGCCCCGATCCCGTTTTGCGCAACAATCGTAGCCAAAGTCAGGATCAAAAGTAAAAACAGAGGCTTGCCGCCTGATATCAAGTCAGAGAGTCGTGCGTTTAACCCGATGCCCGCAAAGAACACCACCAAAAGAAAATCCCGTGTGGCAAGGTCAAACGACAGCTCAAGATCGAAGGCCAGATACAACAACAACACGACCAGTGAGGCCAGCAGGCCACCCGTGACAGGTTCGGGAATGTTAAACTGGCGCAATGCGGCGACGCGCGCATTGATCTCGACCCCCAAAAGATACACAGCAAAGCCCAACGTAGCGGTCAGGAAATCAGGTATCTGCAGGGTCTCGGCGGTCATCATATCCTCAATTCTGTGGCCGGTCCGGGCATTCTTCGCCAATCACGGTGCCGTCATAGGCCTTTTCGCCGCAATTGTTCAGCGCGTGCCAGACATAGCCTTTGCCGCCATTTGTAACGGCAACAATTCGGTCAACGCCAAAGTGGATGTTTTTTGCGCCCAGAAAGGCCTTGGCCTCGCCTGATTTCAGGGCATCTGCCACCGCCACGGCGTCAAAGCAATCGAACCATCCGGGCGCGGTTAGCGGCTCTGCATTCTCGACCGCGACATGGGTTTCCTCAATCTGCGCAAGCGTCAGATCCGTTTCGAAACAGGCACGGTAGCGGATGGGTGAGCTGTCCGCGTCAATCGCCTGAAACGCACTGTAGGATATAGGCGTGGGCGCCTCGGCCCCTTCCGTCATCAACATGACGTCCTGTCCGGGCTTGGACTCCACGTCATAATAAAATCCGTAGATCTGCAGGTAATACATCCCAAAACCGGCTACTGCCGCCGAGATCAGCACTATGATCGCAAGCACTTTTCCTGTCATCGTCTTTTCCTTTTGCTCACGATGCCTCTTTCACGATCGGTAAAAATAGGACAGGTTCCAATTGATTACAGGCGCAAAGAGACTTTTGAAATGGACAGCACCCTTGCAGTAGGATTCTTCGGAGCGCTTTTTGCGATCATGAATCCAATCACGAACCTGCCAGTGTTCCTTAGCGTCACCGACGGCCTTGCCCCGGCTGAGCAACGCAAAGTGGCTACAAAGACGGCGTTCTACTGCCTGATCCTCGGCGCATCGTTTGCGGCTGTGGGAAGTCAAACGCTCAGCCTGTTCGGCATCAGCGTCGATGACTTGCGCGTCGCGGGCGGTCTGGTCGTTCTGATGATCGGCCTGAACATGCTGAACGGAAAGCCCAGCACGTCGCATCACGGAACCGAGGGGGAACGGCAAGCCTACCCCGAACCTGACACGGTTGCCTTTTATCCGCTGGCCTTTCCGATCCTTGTCGGGCCGGGCACAATTACCACGTTGATCCTGTATGCGAGCCACATCCACAAGCCGGTAGATGCCATTGTTTACGCTGGCGTTTTTCTGGCCGTTCTGTTGTTGCTGTTCGTGACATTCTGGAACGCCGCAGCCATTGCCAAACGTCTGTCTGACAATGCCCGTGTTATCATGAGCCGGTTCATGGGCATGATCCTGTCGGCCATCGCAATCAGCATGATCGCGGCTGGCCTCAAGGTCTTGCTGCCCGGACTGGCCTGAGCGGCGCATCAAGCCTCGAACCCGGCGGCCTCGGTCAGCAGGAATGCGTCCGCGCATTGTTTCGCCAAAGCCCGCACCCGGCCGATATAGGCCTGACGCTCGGTTACCGAGATCACGCCCCGCGCGTCCAGCAGGTTGAAAACGTGACTGGCCTTGATGCACTGATCATAGGCCGGGTGCGCCATGATGATGCGCTTGCCAGTTTTTGGGTCGTCATGCTCTTGTGCCAGAATGGCGGCGCACTCAGCCTCGGCCTCTTCGAAGTGGCGCAACAACACTTCGGTGTTGGCCACGTCAAAATTCCAGCGGGCGTATTCCTCTTCGGTCTGTTTGAAGATGTCGCCATAGGAAAGCGGGCTTGGTGACTGCGGATCGTTGAATGGCATGTCCATCACGTGATCAATGCCAAGTACATACATCGCCAGACGCTCCAGACCATAGGTCAGCTCGCCCGAGACCGGTGCGCAATCATGGCCTCCGACCTGCTGGAAATACGTGAACTGGCTGACTTCCATGCCGTCACACCAAACTTCCCAACCCAATCCCCAGGCACCCAGAGTGGGGCTTTCCCAGTCGTCTTCGACAAACCGGATGTCATGCAGGTTCATGTCGATGCCGATGGCTTCGAGGCTGCCGAGATACAGGTCTTGCAAATCCGGCGGGCTGGGTTTGATCAGCACCTGATACTGATAATAGTGCTGCAACCGGTTGGGGTTCTCGCCGTAGCGTCCGTCCGTCGGACGGCGCGAAGGCTGCACATAAGCTGCGGCCCAGGTTTTCGACCCCAACGCGCGCAAGGTGGTCGCCGGGTGGAACGTGCCTGCACCAACCTCCATGTCATAGGGCTGCAGAATAGCGCAGCCTTTCGAGGCCCAATAGGTCTGAAGCCGCAAGATAATCTCTTGAAAAGAACGTGGTGCGCTGGACTGGTCGGTCATGACATTCCCTTTGGACGCCACTGCGCCCGGTTCCGTTGGGTTTTGCCCTTCCTATGCAAGGGGCCGTTGGGCGTCAACGGGCGGCAAAGCCTATGCTGTCACTGCGCAGCCACACTGTAAATTCCCCGTATTCCGGGCATGGCTTTCGGTACGTGAGTTCGCGTAGGGTCCGGCAAAGATAAAACACTGCGGACACGGGCAGACAATGACTCGCATATTCACGGCAATTTTGTTTCTTTTTCTCATCGGCGCGCGCGCTGTTTTTGCACAGCAGGACGCAGGCGTCTGGGTGCAGGTCGAAGCGCAGCCCTCGCTGCGCGAAGCGCAGGAACGTGCGCGGGTCTATGCCAGCACCCTACCGGACGTAAACGGGTTTCGCTTGAACTCTGGTTGGTATGCCATTGTTATCGGGCCTTATTTACGCAACGATGCGGAACAGGTTCTAAGCGTTTACCGCGCCGAGGGGCAAATCCCTGCGGACAGCTACATCGCTTTTTCCAGCGCATTGGGACAGCAATTCTGGCCGGTTGGAGAGAACATTCTGGACCGGGGCGTCGTGACGCCACCAGTTGAATCCCAGCCTGAACAGCCTGCTGTTGGCGTAACCCCGCAGGCCTCGGACGAGACACGCTCACAAGCGCTGCAAAGCGAACGTCTTCTAAGCACTCAGGAACGCATGAATTTGCAAACCGCTTTGCAGGCCGCGGGTTTTTACAATTCAACGATCGATGGCGCATTTGGCCAAGGCACGCGCCGCTCCATGGGCGACTGGCAGCGGTTCAATGGCTTTGAGGCTACCGGCGTTCTGACGACCGCACAGCGCAAGGCGTTGATTGACGACTTTAACGCCCCCCTTCTGAGCGTTGGAATGGAGCGTTATTCCGACCCGCAGGCCGGTATCGATGTGGATCTGCCGATGGGTGTCATCGCATTCGACCGTTATGAGGCCCCGTTTGTTCACTTCAAAAGCACAACCGATCTGAACGCCAAGGCCCTGTTGATCAGTCAGAAGGGCGACAAGGCCACGCTGCGCGCCCTTTATGAAGTGCTGCAATCGCTGGAAATCGTTCCACTCGACGGCCCACGACAACTGCGCGGCGACAGCTTTACGCTGGAAGGGCGTGGTAATGGGATCGTGACCTATAGCGAAGCACGGTTGGACGATGGCCAGATCAAAGGCTTTACACTGGTTTGGCCAGAGGATGACGATGCCCGGCGCGCCAGAGTGCTGGCCGCAATGAAGACCGGCTTTACTGCAACTGGCGCAGTACTGGACGCAGCAGCAGGTGCCAATGCCGAGCAGCGGATTGATCTGGTGTCCGGGCTGCAGGTGCGCACACCGCGTCTGTCCCGTTCCGGTTTCTTCGCTGATGCAAGCGGCACGGTTCTGACCGTTTTTGAGGCCGCTGACAGCTGCACACGCATTACGTTGGATGACGATCAAGAGCTTCAGCTCGCCTCGTCTGATGCCGATCTGGGTGTGGCGGTTCTGCGCCCCAACCGCAATCTGGTTCCGGTCAACGTGGCAGAGTTCAGTGCCGATGCACCGCGCATTCAATCTGAGATCGCGGTGTCGGGTTTCTCGTATGAGGGCGCTTTGGGCGCACCGACGCTTACCTTTGGCCAAATCGCTGATGTGCGCGGCCTGAACGGAGAAGACGGCGTGAAACGCCTGGCGTTGGCAGCCCAGCCCGGCGATGCGGGCGGGCCAGTGTTTGACGGCAATGGCCAGGTTGTTGGCATGCTGCTGCCGACCCCGACCGAAGGACGCACCCTGCCCGCGTCCGTCAGCCTCGCTGCAACGGCCAACAGCCTGAGTGAGGTTCTAGCCAAGGCGGGTGTATCCGGTCAATCGGGTCAGCCGACGGCACAAATCTCGCCCAATGAACTCAGCCGCCGGGCGACCGGAATGACCGTATTGGTTCATTGCTGGGATTGATCTCTGCGCCAAATCGCACAAAGCGCCGCTCGTCCGAGCGGCGCTTTTTTGTTGGCTAAAGGATATCCGGCGTGACACGGATCAGTGTCGGGACCGGGGCCGTAAAGGCGGCTCGGACCGCCTCCTGCATCTCGGGTAAGCTGGAGGGCGCAGACGACAACGCGCCGAAGGCCTCGGCCAGTTTGCAGAAATCCGGGTTGCGCGCGACAACCGCATTCGGTGCGATCTGACCTCTGACCATGCTGTCCTCGATCTCTTTGAGTTTTCCATTGTCCCAAAGGATGATCGGCAGAGACAGGCCCAATTCGACCGCTGCCCCAAGCTCTTGCATCGTATAGTGAAAACCGTAATCGCCAGCGATCACCGCTGTAGGCTTACCTCGACGCGCCACGGCGCCGCCAATTCCGGCCGGCAGCGCATAGCCAAGTGTACCGAACCCGGTCGGATGGTGCCAGTGATAGGGATAGCCCATATCCCAAACCTCTTTGGCGACATAAGCGAACTGGGTCATGTCAGAATAGATCATGGTGTCGCCGGGCATCGCCGCGCGAAGGGCATCCAGCACCGGGACGATACCCGGTCGTTCCGCATCCACTTCGGCCCGCCAACGGCGGCGCGTGTCAGCGACTTCCTCCGCTGTCCAGCCCGTCGAAGGTTTAACATGGTCGATAGCCGCCCAAAGTGCATGGGCAAAGCTTTCCCCGTCAGCCTGTAATTTCACTGCGGCGCGATGGTGATCGGACAGAACCTTCGGGTCCACATCTATACGCACCAGATTGCCCGTGTGGCCCAATGCATTTCGCCACAGGTCGACCTCGCCCAATTCCGCGCCCACGACGACCACAAGGTCGGCCGAGGCGATAACATCGGCGCTGCCCGGTCGTGGCAACATGGCTCCGTAGTCCAAGGCATAGCCCAACCCCGCCATTCCGCGCCCGGCATACGTGGTAAAACAGGCCGCACCCAACTGCGTCAGGATTTGCCGCCACAGATTCGACCGCGCACCACCACCCAGAATAAACAACGGGCGCCGTGCGATGTTCAGCATGGACATTACCGGAGCCAAGTCCGGCGGCAGAACTTTTGAGCGCAAACCAGGTTGGTTGGGAAACAGTGCGGGATCAGCATCGGCCTCAAGCTGTGCAATCGGCACCTGAATGTGCTTTGGACGTGGACGGTTGAGTTCGAACTCCTCAAAAGCACGCTCGACCAGATTGTAGGCTGCCTGCGCCGTATTCGCCTGATGCGACCAGTCAGTCACGGTTTCAGCCGCAGCGCGTTGGTTTTTCATCTGGTGCAACTGCCCGTGCACGCCTTGCGTTTCATCAAGGCACGAGGACATCACCAGCATCGGGACAGAATCCGTATAGGCCTGCCCCATCGGTGTCATGATATTGCACAACCCCGGTCCGGTGATGACATATGCAACACCCGGCTTGCCGGTCGCACGGGCATAGCCGTCGGCCATGAACCCTGCCCCCTGCTCGTGCCGGGCCAGCACATGGGTGATTCCGGCCTCTTCGATCCCGCGATACATTTCCTGATTGTGCACGCCGGGAATACCAAAGATCACATCCACTCCGCGATCCCGCAGCATATGCGAAATCTGCGCACCAAGGGGTCTTTTCATCAATTCCTCCAGAACTGGACAGTGAAGAGTGCATAAACGGCCAAAAGCTCAAGCCGCCCTACCAGCATTCCGATTGAAAGCAACCATTTCGCGGTGTCGCTGAGCCCTGCAAAGTTGCCAGCCGGTCCGATTTGATCCCCCAACCCCGGACCTACATTGGCCAGCGCTGTGGCTGCCCCGGAGACGGCAGTTATGAAATCCAATCCTGTCAGTGCCAGCGCCCAGGCCAGCACGCCCAACGAGAGCACAAAAAACATGAAGAAGCTCATAACCGAGGTCAGGACGTCTGGACCAATCGAACGGCCATCATATTGCGGCTTGAAAACACCATGAGGTGAGCGGATGCGGCGGATCTGGGTCTTGATCGAAGCAAACAGTAATTGATACCGGAAGATCTTGATGGAACAGGCGGTTGAACCCGCGCAGCCGCCAATCAGACCGATCAGGAAGAACATCATGATCGGGAAACTGCCCCAGCCCATGTAATCGACGCTGGCATATCCGGTACCCGAAATGATCGAGGTGATGTTGAACAGGGATTCCCGAACAGCCTGTTCCCAGTGATGCGGGAAAACGGAGGTCAGAAAGACCGCCATAATGACCACTAGCACCAGAATGGTCGCCAGAAAGGTCCGTATCTGGCTGTCGCGGAAAATGGACCTCGTATTGCCATTGGCGAATTGGACGTAGCGCACGAAAGGCAGTGCAGCGAGGATCATGAAGACAGCGGCCGCATATTCTGCTGGGCCGGAAAACGTGCCAAAGGACGCGTCATAATTTGAAAACCCGCCCGTTGAGATCGTCGTCAGGGCGTGCACCACGGCATCAAAAAAGCCCATCCCCAGACCTGCATAGACCAACGCGCAAACAATCGTCAGAAAGACATAGATCAGGGAAATCTGGCCCGCGATCTCTTGCGCCCGCGGAAGAATTTTCCCCATAGTTTCAAACCCTTCCGAGCGGAAGATTTGCATGCCCCCGACGCGAAGCTCGGGCAGGAACACCATGGCCACGACGATGATGCCGATGCCGCCCAGCCATTGCAACAGGCCACGCCAAAGCAGCAACCCCTGTGGCAGGTTATCGAGGCCGGAAATCACAGTCGAGCCTGTCGTCGTCAGGCCCGACATCGCCTCGAAATACGCGTCGACAAAGCGCAGTTCGGTCTCGCCCAAAAGAAACGGAATGGCGCCAAAAAATGGCAGTGCGACCCAGACCCCTGTGGTCAGTAAAAAGGTCTGACGGATCGTTAGACCTTCGCCTACTCCGTTCGAGCAACTCATCGCCAGAACGACGCCGGTCAGAATCGTGATGACGCCGCTTTCGAGAAAAACGTGCCACTCGCCTCGGCCTTCGATGAAGTCCGCAAGCATAGGCAGCAGCATGGTCGCCCCAAGAATGGCGACCAATAGGCCAATCACATATCCAACCGGGCGCATATCCGTCATGAGGCGCAGCGTTGGCGCGCCTGCACGACTGTGTCAAGCCAGTGTCGGGTTTTACCCGTCCGTTTTGCGGGCCGTTGTTGGCATCGCGGGCGGATTAGACGGGGCGCGCGGGCGACGCGCCGGAGTTGCCTGTACCCCTTCGGGCTTTGCGGCAACGGCTTTTGCAGGCGCAGGCTGCGCCGCGACCGGCTTGGCGGGTGCAGGTTTCGCCGCGACCGGCTTGGGTGCGGCTGGTTTGGCCGGGGTCTTTGGCGCAGTGGTGTTCGCTGCCACAGGTTTCGGCTTGGCAACCGCTGCCGGTTTTGGCGCAGGTGTTTTTCTAGCAACGGCAGGCTTTGGTTTGGCTGCCGCTGCGGGTTTGGCCGATGGCTGCCCTTTGGCGACCGCAGGCTTGGCGGCAGGCTTTTCTGCAACTTCGGTCGATTTGGCCGCCACCGGGGTGGGTTTGGTCACTTCAGCCACCGTTTTGGACGCGGTCGGCTTTGGTGATTCGACCTTGGGCCTTGCAGCAGCTTTCTTGCGGGCCACAGGCTTGGGTTTGGCCACCACCGCAGGTTTTGCCTTGGCGACCGGTTTGGCCTTGGGCGCGGGTTTTGCCGAGGGTGCAGCCGGGGCCGGAGCAGCAGCCGACGCGTGCAAGGCACTAACCGACACAAACGGCAGCTCCATCGCCGAACGAGTCAAAATCTGCATAATTTTCATTTGGTTGCTAACCGCATAGCCGGCCATTCTGATGGCCGCAGCCTGAAATTCCAGCGGTTGGGAAATTGGATTCATACTTTAGTTCTCCTCTGAAAGCGATGCAGCCTGCAAAAGAGTGAATTGAGCTGCCCGTCCCGATTTTCGGGCGGATCAAGAAGTCACGAAGTCCTGAGCGTCGCACGTCTCAGCTTCCCTTCAGAGTGGCAGACGCACGAACAGAAATTCGCCTGCCACGGCTGCATTCCACACCAGTGTTACTTGAAGGATCGTGCAAATGCAGCACGAATTGCCGCGCTGCGGCGGAAAACCGCTCTTAGTCTAAAAATGATACTTTATTGATCCACCCTGCCCCGTCACCCGACGTGGAACAGGGTGGTGAACAGCCGCGGGTCCAGGCTGGGTGACACAAAGGTCGGACCTTCGGTCAGAACCGACACCGCATCGTGGCTGTGCAGGCTTTCCTGGTGGCTTGCGACCACGCGGAAATCGCCGATATGGTGATCGGCCAGCAATTCGGCACAGAACAAACGGGCAGCGTCTTCGACAAAGATCGGATTGGCCGCATTAAGCTCGGCAAAGGCCTGTTCATCCTCGCGTTTGACCATCACCTGCGTTTCTGTCGGAACGGCACGGCGGCACAAGGCAATCAGATCCTCGAACCACAGGCAATCTGTGTCGCAGTCGACCACAACAGAAATCCGCGCCACTGAACGTTGCGAATGCGGTGTGGCCAGCTGTCCACGTGTTGCGCGTGCGTGCTCGCTAAGTTCCAGCGAACAGGGACATGTTGAGGAATATACGTAGTCCAGATGCATGATCTTCTGGCGCACTCCGCCCTGTTCAACCAGCTCAAGTGCGATGTCGTAATACTGGTACCCTTCCAAACCGGACCGCAGGCTTTGCACACGGTCGGGATAGGAAAACCGCATCTGGATACGGGCGTCAAAGCTGTCCAGATCGGTCATATAGTCATCCAGCGCGGCCTCCATGACTTCAAAGCTGAACGTACGCTCGGCGTGTTTGTAAAACGAGCGCATGATCCGGGACATGTTGATGCCCTTCTTTTCGGCATCCAGACTGACAGTCCCGGTCACCGAGGTCTCAAGCGTCAAGTCATCGCCGCGCTTGCGATGAAAGCGGATCGGCAGGCGGAAGTTCGAGATACCAACATGCTGGATTTGTTGCTTTGCGCCCCGGATCAAGCTGGACGGGCCATTCTGCAGGTCCGGCAAGGTCGCACGATACGCGCTGTCGACCGTGAACCCATCAGGGTATTCGCGCGACAGGGACGGATAATTCACGGGCACCAGACCAGGCACAAGGCGCGCAATCGCCGGGTCGAGCTGGCTGATCTCGGCCTCGGTTGCGGACTCGGCCCATTTGCGCAGCGTCTTCAGAGCGGCTGCGGCTTCGTCATTGTCGGGCGTGTCCTCAATGTCGCGGGGGTGCACGTTCATCGATCGGGTTCCTCGGTTGGTCGCCGAACCTTGTTTGTATTCGGCTTGCTTTCCAGTGTAGCTTTATACGCTGAAAAACACAGCCCGGATCGAAATTCGGCGAAAATCGCATGACTTACGTCATTTTCACCTAGTTTCGACCCGGTTGTCAGTAAACCGCTGCCGTTAGTTAACGTTGCGACACGCCCAGCGCATGCTTGATGTCTGCAAGCAGATCGCCCGCATCCTCCAATCCTACGGAAAAGCGGATCAGGCCGGGTGTGATGCCCAATTCGTCCTTCTGATCGTCACTCAGACGCTGGTGCGTTGTTGTGGCCGGATGTGTCGCAATCGACTTGGCATCGCCCAGATTGTTCGAGATGACAGGGATCGTCAGCGCATTAAGGAACGCAAACGCCGCGTCCTTGCCGCCCTTGATATCCAGCGACAGGACCGTTCCGCCTTTACCGCCCAATTGGGTTTGCACCAACGCGTTTTGCGCATGGGTTTTCAGACCCGGATAAAGCGTCCGTTCCAGCGCCGGATGCCCCTCAAGCGCTTCGGCAATGGTCTGTGCCGTATCTGCCTGAGCGTTCACGCGCAGTGCCATCGTTTCCAGACCTTTCAGCATGACCCAGGCGTTAAACGGGCTCAGCGCTCCACCGGTATGTTTCAGATAGGGCTCAACCGTTCCCCGGATGAAATCCTTGGTACCAATGATGACACCGCCCAAAGCACGCCCCTGCCCGTCGATATGTTTGGTCGCGGAATAGACCACGACATCCGCCCCCTGTTCGATCGCGCGCGAAAAAACCGGTGTGGAAAACACATTGTCCACGATGACAAGCGCGCCAACCGCATGGGCCAGTTTGGCAACCGCCTCGATATCAATGACCTCAAGCGTCGGGTTTGACATGGATTCGAAGAAAACCGCCTTGGTCTCAGGGCGGATCGCCGCCTTCCAGGCGTCCAGATCGGTGCCATCAACAAAAGTGACGTCCACACCATAACGGGAAAGGATGTTTTCGAGGATATACAGACAGGACCCGAACAATGCCTTGGCCGACACCACATGGTCGCCAGCCTGCAACATCGAGGTCAGCGCCGCGTTCACCGCAGCCATGCCGGATGCTGTGGCAAACGCGTCCTCGCCACCTTCCAGCGCTGCGATGCGCTGTTCGAACATCGAAACGGTCGGGTTGCCATAGCGGGCATAAATGAACTCATCCGGGCCGGATTCGATGAACCGCGCCTCGGCTTGTTCGGCTGTCTCATAGACAAAGCCCTGTGTCAGGAAAATTGCTTCGCTGACTTCGTTGTATTGGCTGCGACGGATGCCGCCATGGACGGCTTGGGTGCGTTTGTTCCAGCTCTCGCTCATCTCATTCCTCTCGACCCTTGTCTGGCAAGGGCATCAAAAAAACCCCAGACGCGGTCAAGCGAAAGGGGCCTTTCATCCTGACCTTTTAGCGGTGTTGTTTAGCGTGGCCCGCAATCCGGTAACAAATCGCCACGTAGCTTCTGCGATGCAAATACGCCGCGTGTACTTGGCCGTCAAGCCCGGTTGCCCTGTGTCACGCTCTCGTAACCGCCTCTTGCCGATTGCGCAGAATACCGCATGATCGCTTCAACCTGAGGAGGCACCATGATCGATCTGTATTTCTGGCCCACGCCGAATGGCTGGAAGGCGTCCATCGCTTTGGAAGAGATGGACCTGCCCTATACCACCCACCTGATCAACATCGGCAAGGGCGACCAGTTCGACCCCGAGTTCCTGAAAATCGCCCCCAACAACCGCATGCCTGCCATCGTTGACCCGGACGGCCCGGATAGCGCACCTATCTCGGTGTTCGAAAGCGGCGCGATCCTGATGTATCTCGCCCGCAAGACCGGACGCTTTTATGGCAAAACCGAACGTGACCGGATCGCCGTCGAGGAATGGCTGATGTGGCAAATGGGCGGCGTCGGCCCAATGGCCGGCCAGGCGCATCACTTCCTGAAATACGCGCCAAACCTCGAGCCGCCGCAGGACCTGCCCTATGCCAAAGACCGCTACCGCACCGAGGTCGGGCGGCTGTACGGAGTATTGGACCGGCGGTTGGCCGAAAATGAATACGTCGCGGGCGATTTCTACTCGATCGCGGACATGTCGGTCTGGGGCTGGGCCAGCCTGTGGGAAGGTCAGCAGCAGGTATTGGATGACAAACCCCATTTCGCCCGCTGGCTTGAAACGGTAAGTGCCCGCCCCGGTGTTCAGGCCGGACGCGAGCTACATGCGGAGTTGCGCGGGGATCATCGGGATAAGCAATCGCAAGGGGTATTGTTTAAGCGGTGAAACCCATCTCATTCTCTGGTCACCACAAAACTCCGTTGTCAATCCTTGCATATAAATGACACACCGCGTACTGGGTTTTACTCGCTTTTTTTGACGAGAGATTTGAATGGCTTATGTTTGCTATTACCCTGCAACGGGTCGTTACCTAAAGGGTTTCGACTTACCCGGTTGGCAAGAAAGGTATAACGCGGGAAAAATCTCGAATGATGTCCCGAGCGTTTTTCATACAGGCCAACGCCGATTGGAGTTAAGCGAAGCACCGGAAAAAGTGCTGTTTAAAAAACAGGCGGCGAGTCTCCCAGATATCTTTTCTGCGAGAAGTGGTGTTCGGATCATCTCTGAACGAGTGCGTCAAATTTTGGAAACATTCGATCCAAGTGTACACCAAATTTTGCCAATCGAAGCCTTCTACAGAGATGGCTCAAAGCCCGATACAGCATACTTTTTCTTGAACGTGACCAAGCACCTCGACACAGCTATCGATGAGGCCTCCAGTGTTAAGATGGCCTTTCAGATAGTTGGCGAGAAGTCACGAGATCAAATGGAGTTAGATCCGCCCACGGCACGGAACCTTGTTATCCGCAAGGACAGGGCTGCAGAGCACAATCTTTGGCGTGAAAAACGATATCCATATCTACCACTGCTAATGTCCAACGAAATGCATGCTGAGTTTAAAGCTCAAAAGATCAAGGCCTACCATTTTTGGCGCGCAGAAGAGCGATAGTCTTATTCTGGGGTCAGCCCGACCCCTCTCCCCGCACCAGCATGTCCAGCATCCCCGAGATATCCTCGACCTCTTCCGCGATCACATAGATCCCGAATGCGCCCGCTGAATGTTGGTTTGAGCTCGGGCAACCGGGGCAAGCAAGCGCAGAGCAGTTTGTTCAAGCGATAAGGATTTTCTGCTATACTCTGGCTTTGCACAGGAAAAGGATAATACAAAGCCCCGCCCTATCCGCACTTCGCGCAGACGTACCAAGACCGGTCATGATACAATCGGTCCGAGCCGACAAGGGAACGAGTTATTTTATGCGAGTATTGGCCCCTCTGTTTGTATTATGCGCAGGTATGGCGAGCGCCATGCCGGATTGCGAAGAACCTGCTCAAGCGCATGAGCTTGTGGCGTATGAACCGTCCACTGAACTGGACGTTCTTTTGGAGGAAGACACCGCACCTGTTCCCCCTAAGCAAGAGCTGACTGTGTCCCCCAGACCGCGGCTGCGGCCCTGCAAGTTTCGTCAGATCGAAGTCGGCCGCGAAAGGATGCGCGAACGTGGTGCAGTGTGTGGCGACTGGACTATTCTCGGCGAAAAGCGAAAACCCTTTAGAGGAAAGTACCAGGGATGCGGCATTGCTGATCCCGTGCGCATCCGCATGGTATCTGACGTCCTTCTCAGCCAATTGGCGTTGATGGATTGCGAAACCGCCGTCACACTCAAAACATGGTTGGAGAACACAGCCAAACCGGCCTTTGCGAATCTGGGCGGCGGCCTGAAAGGATTGCGTCTGGCTGGTCATTATGCGTGCAAGACGCAGAACAATCAGCCACGCGCGCGGATTTCGGAACATGCCCGTGGCCGCGCAATCGACATTTCATCCTTCATACTTTTAGATGGCACCGTGATCACTGTGCGCGACGGATGGGCAGCCGAAGATACAAGCGATGTTATGCACGAACTGCACGCAGGCGCCTGCGGTCTGTTTGGCACCGTGCTGGGTCCTGACGCCGATCGCTATCACAAAGGGCACTTCCATTTTGACACAGCGCGCCGCCGTAGTGGACCCGTTTGCCGCTGACGGACTACCCCTCCCCCCGCACCAGCACATCCAGCATGCCCGAGATATCCTCGACCTCTTCCGCGATCACATGGGTCACCGAATGCGCCCGCTGCATCCGGCCCGTGACCCGCAGCAGCCGCCCCGAGATCACCGCCCGGCGGAAACGTTCATAGATCTTGCGCCAGACCACCACGTTCACGATGCCGGTCTCATCCTCGAGCGTGACAAAGATCACCCCCTTGGCCGTCCCGGGCCGCTGCCGCAAGATCACCAGCCCCGCGACCGCCACCAGCGCGCCCTCGGGCGGGTCGTTCAACCGATTGGCGGGCAGACACGCGGGCGGCCGCGGCCAGTTCCGGTTCGTAGATATAGGGCGGGTAGGCAACACAATCATGAGAACAAAAATAGAACATACGCAAGGAAAGTCCATAGACGGCGTGACGAGTCGCAAATGAGGCTGGAAAGACCTAAATGCCTTCACTATGGAAGAATTCGACAAGCGAAAGAGGAAGACGCACGCAATGGCAAAGATTACCTATGTCGAGCACGGCGGTACCGAACATACAGTCGAAGTCGCCAGCGGCCTGACCGTCATGGAAGGGGCCCGTGACAACAATATCCCCGGCATCGAGGCCGATTGCGGCGGCGCCTGCGCCTGTTCGACCTGCCATGTCTATATCCACCCCGACTGGGTCGAGAAGGTTCCGGCCAAGGACGACATGGAAGAGGACATGTTGGATTTCGCCTTTGAACCCGACCCGGCCCGCTCGCGCTTGACCTGCCAGATCAAGGTCACTGACGAATTGGACGGGCTGGTTGTTCAGATGCCGGAAAAGCAGATCTGATGCTTTTCAAAGCGATCGCGGCGGCCGCGATCGCAATTGGAATCTGTCCGAGCCAGACAAGATCTCAGCAGCCATGGCAGTATGAGCCGCTGGGTTCGGCGGAGTACTCCGAACCCACTGCGCGATACCCGCACGGGGTACTCGGTGATCAGATTGAATACGGCGCCCTGATCCTGCAATATGCGCCGGAATGGGCGAAATACACAATCCGGCTGCCAAAAGAGCGCGTTTTCGAAGATATCCGACCGCGCCTGATTGATATTGACAACGATGGCCGTCGCGAAGCTCTGGTGGTTGAAAGCCATCGTGACAAAGGTGCACGGCTTGCAATCTACAATGGCGGCGGCCTGATTGCCGCTACGCCCTACATCGGAACCCGCTTTCGCTGGCTCGCTCCGGTCGGAGCGGCCGACATGGATGGCGACGGCAACGTCGAGATCGCCTATGTCGATCGCCCTCACTTGGCCAAAACCCTGCGCATATGGCGATTTGCAGACGGCGAGCTGACCGCAATCGCATCGCTGCCCAATCTCACCAATCACCGCATTGGAGAAGATTTCATCTCCGGCGGTCTGCGCGATTGCGGCGGCACTCCGGAACTGATCCTTGCCAACGGCAACTGGACACGCGTTATCAGCGTCTCCTACCAAAATGGCTGGACCAAAACTGACCTCGGCGCATTCACCGAGCCCCAAAGCCTAAACAATCCGCTCAAGTGCTGATCCGCCTCTTCATCTGGCCAAAAATATCCTGGGGGTGAGGCCGCAGGCCGAGGGGGCAAAGCCTCCTGTCCTACCAACCACTCAAAGAGCTCGCCAGCCGATATCGCGGCGGTAAAAGCCTTCGGGCCAATCCACACCTTCAACCATCGCATATGCCCGGTCGCGCGCCTCTTGCAGCGTATCCCCACGCGCAGTCACATTCAGCACGCGCCCGCCTGCGGCTTGAACCTGCCCATCAACGGCCTTAGTGCCAGCGTGAAAGACCATGTTGCCGCTGTCCTCAGGAAGCGCATCCAAGCCCTTGATCGCAGATCCTTTTACGTAGGAACCCGGATACCCCTGAGCCGCCATCACAACAGTGATCGCATGATCGTCGGCCCAGTTTACCTGTGTCTCGCTCAAACGGCCCTCGGCCGCGGCATGAAGCAGGTCCAGAACCTGGGCACCAAGCCGCATCATCAGAACCTGGCATTCCGGGTCACCAAAGCGGACGTTGTATTCGACCAACCTCGGTTGGGCATCCTTGATCATCAACCCCGCATACAAAACGCCTTGAAATGGCATGCCCCGGCGCTTCATTTCAGCCATGGTCGGGCGCACGATCTCTTCCATCGCGCGCGCCTCGATCTCGGCGCTCAGGACCGGGGCTGGGGAATACGCCCCCATACCGCCTGTGTTTGGGCCCGTGTCGCCTTCTCCCACGCGCTTGTGATCCTGCGCGGTGCCGATGGACAGAATGTCCTCGCCATCACACAAGACGAAGAGAGATGCCTCTTCGCCCTCCATGAACTCCTCAATCACCACCTCGGCCCCTGCGCCACCAAAAGCGCCGCCGAACATGTCGTCGATGCCCTCCAGCGCGGTCTGGTCGTCCATCGCGACAATCACACCCTTGCCTGCTGCAAGGCCGTCGGCCTTAACGACGATCGGCGCGCCTTGCTCGCGGATATAGGCTTTGGCGGGCTCGGCCTCGGTAAACCGCGCATAGGCCGCAGTCGGTGCGTTAGAGGCGTCACAGATTTCCTTGGTGAAACTCTTTGAGGCCTCCAGCTGCGCCGCATCTGCCGACGGACCAAAGACCAGCACACCCGCTTCACGCAGACGATCCGCGACGCCAGCGGCCAGGGGCGCCTCGGGGCCGACGATCACGAAATCAATCGCATTCTCTTCGGCAAAGCTGACAACCGCACCGCCGTTTTCGACATCCAGTGCCGCGCACTCGGCAATTTGTGCAATCCCTGCATTTCCCGGCGCCACGATCAGTCGGTCACATTTGGGATTTTGCATCACCGCCCAGGCGAGGCTGTGTTCCCGCCCGCCGCTGCCGAGAATAAGGATGTTCATTAAGGTCTCCGATCTGCTTGGCCTCGCCTTCCGGGCGTTCTAAGCTGGCCGGGCATTTGACACAAGGCGCTGAAATGTCCGACCTGCTTGATGACCCGATCCCGGGCCAAAACACACCAGAATATACCGTTTCGGACATCTCGGGTGAGGTGAAACGCACGCTCGAAGGCACGTTTGGGCGAATCCGTGTGCGCGGTGAAGTCGGACGCGTGTTTACGGCGCGTTCGGGGCATCTGTACTATGACATCAAGGACGACCGGAACGTTTTGGCCTGCACCACCTGGAAAGGTCAGGTTTCGGGCCTATCCGTGGTGCCGGAAGAAGGTCTTGAGGTTGTCGTCACCGGTCGTCTGACGGCCTTTGGCGCGCAATCGAAATACAACCTGAACGTCGATGAGGTCGCGGTCGCCGGGCAAGGCGCACTTATGGCCTTGCTGGAAAAGCGCAAGAAACAGCTCGAGGCTGAAGGTCTGTTTGCGCCCGAACGGAAAAAGCCTCTGCCGTACCTGCCGCAGATCATTGGCGTGGTGACCTCACCATCTGGTGCTGTGATCCGGGACATCCTGCACCGCCTGCGGGATCGCTTCCCGCGCAAGGTGCTGATCTGGCCTGTCGCTGTACAAGGTTCCAACTGCGCACCCGAGGTTGCGCGGGCCATCGACGGTTTCAACAAACTGACGCCGGGCGGCTCACTGCCTCGACCCGACCTGATTATCGTCGCCCGTGGCGGCGGTTCGATTGAAGACCTTTGGGGGTTCAACGAAGAAATTGTCGCGCGTGCGACGGCCGCTTCGGACATTCCGCTGATTTCGGCCGTTGGTCACGAAACAGATACGACGCTGATCGACTTTGTATCAGACCGCCGCGCGCCAACGCCGACCGCCGCGGCCGAGCTTGCCGTGCCGGTTCGAATGGAACTACTGGCTTGGACGGGTGAGCAAGGCGCGCGTTTGTCTCGTGCCGCGACGGACGCGGTTCAAAGGCGGTCTCAACGGCTTCGCGACCTGTCCCGCGCGTTGCCGCGCCCGGAAAGCCTGTTGAACACCCCACGCCAACGACTTGATTTGATTGCAGATCGACTTGCGCCCGCACTGAATCGCGGCGTGCAAAACCGACGTCTGCAGGTTGTCGAGCTGTCCGCACATCTGCGCCCGTCGACGTTGCGCAATCTCGTTTCGTCCAGAAACGAGGCCTTGCGCAACCTGTCATCCCGGCTTTCCCTGCGCCCAATCCGGCGCGAAATCGAACAACAACAACAAAATATCAACAGGTTGGCAGAACGAATGAACACGGCGCAGGCCACGCGACTGGATCGGATGCGGCAACAGCTGGACGCCGCCGACCGCCTGCGTGAAACACTAAGCTACAAAGCTACACTGCAACGTGGTTATGCTGTGGTCCGGGCCGAGGGAGAGGTTCTTACGACCAAGAAACAGGCCTCAAAACACAGCACGTTCGAGATCGAATTCGCGGATGGCCTCCTAAATACTGGTCAGCCCACGGCTTCGCGGGCGGCACCAAAAAAACCGGCCAAGAAAGATGCACCTGATCAGGGCTCTCTGTTCTAGCGACCTTCAGACGCCAATCTCGGGGCCGAGACAGACCATCTCTTCATTGATATCTTCGGCCTCGTACAGCTCGGTGGCTTCCGAGTTGCCTTCGAACAAGGCGGTCAACCCCCTGTCGGTCTTGGAAAAGACCCAGCATTGCGGATCAATCCTGTCTTCATAGATGAAGCAGATCTGCCCTCCTTGTTCGTACCAAACGCCCTCTTTGCAATTGCCATCCAGAAACGACCAGATCACGCGTTTATTGGGCAAATAGCGTTCGACGCCGTAAACCGTTCCCTGAAACCCATAGAACATGGTTTTTCCGCGCGTATAACTGTCAAACTCAGACCCGGACAAGGCCGGCTGGGCAACGGCCGCCTGCGCAGTGAGTGTCATAAGAATCGCAAGACGCGTCAGCATGAGATCATTTTGGCAGATGCAGTTCGGCATCGCCAATAAACAATTCCCCACAAACGGCTGCCTTCACGTCACCGCTTGAGTTGTAATGGCGATCCCGGTGATGCTGCCAAAAAAAGCCAAATGGGGGACATTTGATGACAACCGCTTTTTTCTGGATCGCTGCCGCGAGCGCGCTGGCCTATTTGCCGATGTCACCGCGCCCGGCCAGCCCCCTGCGATCCCTCTTCAAGACGGCCTCTGTCGCGCTACTGGCGCTGGTTGCTGTCTTAAGTGGCGCCCCCATGCTACTGACCCTTGCGCTAGTCCTGTGCGCCTTGGGCGACGCGCTGTTATCACGCGAGACGGACTCGACCTTCATGGCAGGGATCGGTGCATTTGCAGCAGGCCACCTGGCCTATATCGCTCTGTTCCTCAGCCACCCATCCAGCGACACCGCTCTGATCTTCGACAAGCCCGGCATCTTTTGGTCGCTGATCATCCTCGGGATCGTTGCTGCAACCCTGCTCGCCCCCCGCGCCGGTGACCTCAAGGTACCGGTTCTGGGCTATATCCCGATCATCCTTGGCATGGGCATTACGGTCCTCGCCTTGCCCGAGGCGGGCGCGTTACGCTGGGCCCTGCCCGCCGCACTGGCCTTCATCGCGTCGGACCTGATACTGGCGACTGAAAAGTTTCTGCTGCCTGACGGCCATCCGGCGCTACGCATCACGCCCTTTATGATCTGGATCCTATACTGGGGCGCGCAAGCGGGGCTGTTAATTGCGTTTTTGTGACCCTTTGCAACTGCCGCAAATCCGCATTAGGTGAGAGGAACACCTGCGGAGACTAAAAATGGCGTTTTTCTCAAAGCTCAAGGACAAGCTGTTCAAATCCTCGTCCCGCCTCGAACAGGGGCTGGATGCCATCGTCGAAGACGGTGGCGAGGAAACGACCGCCCCCGATCCAGTTATCCCCGAGCCTGAGCCGCAGCCGGAACCGGTTCCCGAAGTTCCACAGCCGGTGCCAGAGACACCTGAACCCGCCCCTGTGCCACAGCCGGTCGAAACACCTGAACCCGCACCGGTCGACCCAACCCCTGCTCCGCCCCCGCCCGAGGCCGCGCCATCCAAAGGGGTGTTGGGACGCCTGTTTGGCCGGAACGAAGCCAAGGCCGTCATCCGTCGTACGTTGGACGACGATATGCTTGAGCAGCTAGAGGAACTGCTGATCGCCTCGGATATGGGCGTCGACACCGCTTTGCGGGTCACATCCAACATGGCCGAGGGGCGATTGGGCCGGAAACTCTCCACGCAAGAGATCAAGCAATTGCTCGCCCAGGAAGTCGCCCGTGTGATGGAACCGGTTGCCAAGCCTCTGCCCATCTACCCCGAGCGCCCGCAGGTCGTGCTGGTCGTTGGCGTCAACGGGTCCGGCAAAACCACGACCATCGGCAAGCTGGCCAGCCAGTTCAAAGCCGCCGGCAAGAAGGTCGTCATCGCCGCCGGGGACACCTTCCGCGCCGCCGCCGTCGAACAGCTCCAGGTCTGGGGCGACCGCGCCGGCGTGCCGGTGCTGACCGCACCCGAAGGGTCTGACCCGGCCTCATTGGCTTTCGACGCTCTGACCCGCGCGCAGCAAGACGGCGCAGACCTGCTGATGATCGACACGGCCGGTCGCCTGCAAAACCGGGCGGACCTGATGGAGGAACTGGCCAAGATCGTCCGCGTAATCCGCAAAATCGACGAGACCGCCCCGCACAACACGCTGCTGGTGCTGGATGCCACCACGGGCCAGAACGCGCTGAGCCAGGTCCGGACATTCCGCGACCTCGCTGACGTGTCAGGGCTGGTGATGACCAAACTCGACGGCACCGCCAAAGGTGGCGTATTGGTTGCACTGGCTGACAAGTTCGGCCTGCCAATCCATGCCATCGGCGTCGGAGAACAGATCGACGACCTCGCCCCCTTCGACCCCGAAGAGTTCGCCGCCGCCCTCACTGGCCTGGACCAAACCTGATCCCCCTTCTATCTGGCCCCAAATATCCTCCTGGGGTCTGGGGGTGGAAAACCCCCCGACCTCTCCTCCCAGCGAAAAGACTGACATTTGAGCGACTGGCTGATTTCTCTCGAAGGCACAGAAGCGGGCCATCAGCTGGCTCTTGGCCTCGCTCTGATGGCCGCCTTCCTGCATGCTGTATTTGGCGCGCTGCAGAAGGGCCGCCACGATCCCTGGCTGTCCCGTGGAGCAATCGACGCCTGCTATTGCCTGATGGCCGCCCCTTTTGCCTTTTTCGTGGTGCCGTGGCCTGAACCCTACATGTGGTCCATCTTCGCCGTGGTCTGGGTGATCCACATCGCCTACAAGGTCCTTCAGGCCATGGCCTATACAAAGGGTTCATACACTGTCGTCTACCCTGTCGTACGCGGCACTGGCCCCCTATTCACGGTCATCGGCGCCTATCTGCTCTTTGGCGAGACCTTTACCGGGATTCAATGGTTTGGCGTTTTGGTCCTGCTGGCCGGTATATTCGGCCTGGCCGCCTATAATTTGCGTTTTCTGGAAACCAACCGGGAAACGTTGGGCATAGCGCTGGTACTGGCCATCGCAACTGGCCTGTTCGTCGCGCTCTACACCACTTATGACGCCTATGGCATCCGGGCCACCGCCGACCCGTTCACCTTTCTGGCGTGGTTTTTTATGATCGACGGGTTTGCGATGCCGATTTACGCATTCCTCAGATGGCGCGCCATGATCAACCGCCCTGCCGTTGGCCCATTGATGTTGCGGGGCTTGGCCGGAGGCATCATCGCCCCTATGTCCTTCGGAGCAATCATGCTGGCCACCCGTCTGGACAAGGTCGGCGAAGCCGCCGTTCTGCGAGAAACCTCGACAGTCTTCGCGGCGCTTATCGGGTGGCTGGTGTTAAAAGAAACTGTGGGGCCAAGACGGGTCGCGCTGATGGCATTGATTGCATTGGGCGCCGTAATAGTTGAAATGGGTGGGTAAAAATCAGGAAACAGACATGCCAGGCAAAAAAGAAATCAATCCATTTCTGAAACAAGCGTTAGAGCTTGGGCCGCCACTGGCCTTTTTCTTCATCTACCTACGTCTGCGTGACGACAGTTTCCTGATCGGAGGCATTGAATATTCAGGCTTTATCATTGCGACGATCATCTTCGTCCCGCTGATGCTGGCCGCCATGGGCATCCTCTGGGTCCTGACCGGCAAACTGAGCCGGATGCAGATATTCACCGCCTTCATGGTCATCTTCTTTGGCGGCCTGACCGCTTGGTTCAATGATGAGCGGTTCTTCAAGATGAAAACCACGCTGGTTTACGGTTTTTTCTCGGTCATCCTTGGAATTGGCCTTCTGCAAGGGAAATCTTACCTGGCCTATGTCCTCGAAGATATGCTGCCGATGCGCCATGAGGGCTGGATGATCCTGACCCGCCGGTTGTGCGGCTGCTTTGCGGTTCTGGCCGTTGCCAATGAATTTGTCTGGCGAACAATGTCGACGGACCTGTGGGTCAAAATTGAAACTTTCGCCTTTCCGATCGCGCTGATGGCGTTTCTGATGCTTCAGTTCAGTCTGTTGCAACGCTACATGGATGACCCCGACCACCAATAGGCGAACACTTATAATCGGCGCGCAGCTTAAGCGTTTGCTTTCATATTGAGCCATCGCACAGCGCGCAATCAGACAAACCAATAAAAACCTTGGAATAATAGCCCGGCTGTGGAACATTGGGGCACCACTCAACACCAGCAGCCGGAGACCCCTCAACCACATGAAGGCACTCCCAAACAGCGGATTCCTGTCCGAGGCATCAGACCGACTCAGGGCTATGCTTTCGGCACTCGCGACCGAGATTTCCTTGGATCAAGGCCAGGTGCTGTTTGAGCAGGGGGACGAAGGCGATGCGCTCTATGTGATTTCTGAGGGCACGCTTGAGGTTTCATTCCTTGCGATGAGCGGGCGCAAGCTGTCTTTGACCCTTATGAAGCCGGGCGAAGTGTTTGGCGAAATTGCGTTGTTCGACAGCGGGCCGCGGACCGCCACGATAGCAGCGGCCGAGCCATCTAGCGTGCTGCGCGTGCGCCGCAGAGACGTGATGGACCAGATCCGCCAGCATCCTGACCTTGCCGTCGACATGATCCGTCTGGCGGGCCTGCGCATGCGCTGGATGGGGTCACAGCTGAACGAACAGGTATTCCTGCCGATGCCCATTCGTCTGGCGCGCAAATTGCTGCATCTGTCTGCCCTTCAGGACGACCCCGCCATGCGGATCACCTTGTCCCAAAGCGAATTGGCCGAGTTCGTCGGTGCCACGCGCGAGGCTGTATCCAAGACGATTTCCACCTGGAAACGCGACAATGTTGTCGAGGCATCCCGCGGCGGGTTGATGATCCAGGACTTCAACGCCCTGAAAGAACTCGCCGAATCCGACTTAATCTGACCTTGTGACCTCCTTCACATACGATGTGTGCCGAAATGGCTATCGTCGTAGCTGTTACCGTAGGGGGCCAGAGAATCATCCCCGATATCTGTCCACTGGCCTCTCCCTGTACCAGAGCCATGCGCCTCCCCGGCGTGTGGCTCACTTACTTTCAGCGCAACGTAGAACGGAAAAGGCCGAGGCATTGCCCCGGCCTTGTCATCACGTTTGATGTGGTGCGTTACTCGCCCAAGCTCAGCGCCACAAAGCGGGGGTCGCCACCGCGTCGTACAAGCAACAACAGCGATTTACGCCCGGCCTCACGCGCTTCTTCCATGCGTGCTTCCAGGTCTTCAATCGACGTCACCTTTTGCTGTCCAGCCTCGGTGATCAGATCGCCGGCGCGCAACCCTTTGGAGAACGCCTCAGAGGCTTCATCCACTTCGGTCACAACCAGCCCATCGGCGTCTTCTTCCAGACCAAGATCCGTGCGTAGCGTGTCCGTCAGCGGCGAAATGGTCAGACCAAGAATGTCAGCATTCTCTTCCGTTGGAGCCTCAGACGTTTCCTCGTCGCCCTGATCAGCCCGTTCGGCATCCTCACGACGCCCCAGAGTAACCAGGACGGTCTGTGTTCCGCCATCGCGATGCACGACAACACGCACGGCTTTGCCCACGGTTGTCTCGCCGACCTGACGCACAAGGCCGCGTGTATCTTCGACCTCGACCCCATCAAAACTGAGGATCACGTCACCAGCCAGCAGACCAGCATCTTTCGCCGGCCCATCCGGAACATCGCTGATCAGCGCACCGCCCGGCTTGGCCAACCCCATTGCCTCGGCCATGTCCTCGGTCACATCCTGAATGCGAACGCCCAGCCAACCGCGGCGGGTTTCGCCGAATTCGCGCAGTTGGTCGACCACCTTGACCACAACGTTGGACGCCATCGAAAAGCCGATCCCGATCGAGCCGCCGTTGGGCGACAAAATCGCTGTATTCACACCAATCACTTCGCCATTCATGTTGAACAGCGGACCGCCCGAGTTGCCTCGGTTGATGGCCGCGTCGGTCTGGATGTAGTCGTCATACGAGCCGCTCAGCGCCCTGTTGCGGGCCGAAACGATCCCGGCCGAAACCGAGAAGCCCTGCCCCAACGGGTTGCCCATGGCAATAACCCAATCACCGACCCGGGCGACGTCACTGTCGCCAAACTGCACGTATTGCAGCGGGCCCGGGGCCTCGACCTTCAGCAGCGCAATATCGGTTTTCTCGTCTGTGCCGATCACCTTGGCGGGTAGTTCTTCTGGCGGCTGCCCATCACCGGGGAAGAACTCCACCAGGATTTCATCGGCTTCGGCGATCACGTGATTGTTGGTGACGATGTAGCCGTCCTCGGAAATCACGAACCCCGAACCCAGCGCGTTGCTGCGGCGTGGGCGATTTTCATCATCACCGTTCCGGTCCTGAAAATCGCGGAAGAAATCCTCGAACGGCGATCCTTCGGGCACAATGCCCTGCGGGCCGGTCTGGCCTTCGATCAACGTCGAGGTGGTAATGTTGACCACGGCCGGGCTGATCTTTTCTGCCAGCGGCGCCAGGCTTTCGCTCCGCGCCTGTGCTGCGACGGATTGGGCCAGAACAAGAATCATCCCCGCAATGGCCAGCCACATCAGCCGCATGAAACCAACACCCTCGTCCTGCCGGACTGAAATACTGCGTGCTTGTGCCTGCACTTGGGAACTCCTTGTCAACAAGTCTTGAAATACTGCCCTCGGGCAAATCTTCTCAGGAACCAATGTAGTCGGTTTGTCCTTGCCCGCAACTCGGGATCTCGGGGAAATCACCTGCAAGTGAGGTCACCGCATCAAAACCCGACCTGATAAGCCCCCCAAAGCAGGATAAACCCACTGACCAAGCTCAGCAAACCGGCCAGCCGCCGCGCCTGCTCGGGCAGTGACCGCAATGCCTCTAACATGCGCTCAATAAGCGAAGGGGCCAGCGCATAGGCCAGCCCCTCTACAATCAATACCAGCCCGAAAGCCAGAAGGATCAGCCCCATTATTC
The DNA here is from genome assembly GCF_059611225.1 of Ruegeria sp. CDSA246. Lineage (NCBI taxonomy): Bacteria > Pseudomonadati > Pseudomonadota > Alphaproteobacteria > Rhodobacterales > Roseobacteraceae > Ruegeria > Ruegeria sp. CDSA246. The sequence continues at coordinate 220,981 of NZ_JBXWPD010000004.1, forward strand.
GGAGGCCGCAGCAGCCGGAGCTTGCCGTCCGGTTGGCGAACCGAGGTAGTTGAAGAACTCGGAATCCGGGCTCAGAACCAACGAGCTATTGCCGCCCTGCAACGCATTCTCATACGCGGTCAGCGAACGGTAGAATTCAAAGAACTCCGGGTCCGCGCCATAGGCTTCCGCAAAGATCGCGTTACGTTCGGCGTCCGCTACACCACGGGTGATCTCGGCCTCACGACGTGCATCTGAAACTAGTTCGACCACCGTCCGGTCAGCTTGCGCACGCACACGCTGCGCCGCCTCGTTACCACGGGCACGTTCGTCTGTTGCTTCACGCTCCCGCTCGGCCTTCATGCGATCGAAGGTCGCCTCAAGGTTGGCCTGTGGCAAGTCGGTCGCCTTCAATCGCACGTCGATTACAGTCACGCCCAGCGCCTGAGCTTCGGCAATCGCGCTGTTTCGGATGCGCAGCATCAGTGCCGCACGGTCCGAGCTCAGGATGTCACGGGACGAAACCGAGCCCAGAACTTCGCGGGTTTCGGCCCGCAAAATACGATCCAGACGATCCTCGGCAACCGGGATACCACCGACACCAACGGCCTGACGGAACTGGTTCAGATCTGAAATCCGGTAACGTGCGAATGCATCGACAACCAGACGCCGATCGTCCAGAGGGGTCACCTCAAGGGGCTGTACGTCAATAGACAGGATACGGTCGTCATAGCGGACAACTTCTTGAATCACCGGGATTTTGAACGCCAAACCGGGGTCTTCCTTGACCGCGACGACACGACCAAATTGCAGGACCAGCGCGCGTTCACGTTCATCCACGATGAAGATCGAAGACAGGCCAACGACGCCAAGGATCACGACAAGAATGAGGATAATGGGTGATTTACGCATCAGTTGCTCTCCCCGGCTGGGCTACGACGCAGCTCGTTCAGCGGCAGATAGGGCACAACACCCTGCCCTTGCCCGGATGAGTTCTGGTCCAGAATGATTTTGTCAACGTCACCCAGAATCTGCTCCATACGCTCCAGATACAGACGCTTACGCGTCACATCGGGTGCTTTGGAGTATTCTTCCAGAACTGCGCTAAAGCGGCTGGCTTCACCCCGCGCACTGTTGATCTGTTGGGCACGATATCCTTCTGCCTCTTCCAGAACCTGCGCAGCTTCGCCGCGCGCTTCTGCCAACACCTTGTTCGCATAGGCATCGGCTACGTTCTGCAACCGGTCCCGTTCCTGCGCAGCAGCTTGAACGTCGCGGAAGGCGGCGATCACATCCTGAGGCGGGTCGGCTTTGTCAAAGTTCACGCGGACAATGTTGATCCCTGAATCATAGCTGTCCATTGTGGACTGGATCAGTTCCTGCAAGCGATCCGCGATAACACCACGATCCCGGTTCAGGATCGGTGCAAGCTCGCTTTGAGCGATAATCTCGCGCATCGCTGATTCCGACACCGCACGGATCGTTTGGCGCGGATCACGCAAGTTGAACAGGAACTTCGCAGGGTCGTTGATGTTCCAGACGACTTGATAGTCGATATCGACCACGTTTTCGTCGCCTGTCAGCATCAAGCCATCATCGCTGCCGCGCGCGCCGCCCATATCTTCGTTCTGTTCGCGGGTGACCGGGATGACCTCGGCGGTAACGAAAGGCCACGGCGCAAAGTTCAGACCCGGATTTCCGACGGCCGAGAATTCGCCGAGGAACAACTCAACCGACTGTTCTTCAGGCTTGACTGTGTAAAAACTGGCCGCCCCCCACAATACCGCCGCGACGACGACACCAATAAGAACCGTACCTTTTGTGAAGATAGGGCCACCGCCGCCAGAGCCCTGACCGTTGCCACCGCGGCCTGAACCACCGCGGCCGCCCATCAGGACGCGCAGCTGTTCCTGGCCTTTCTTCATCAATTCATCAATCTCGGGGATCTGCGGACCATCGCCTTCGGGGGGCTTGCGCCCATCACCGTTATCACCCCGATTTCCTCCGCCGCCCGAAGAGCCTCCGCCCCCCCAGGGGCCGCCGCTATTGCCCGCCATATGTATCTATTCCCTTGTGTTGGACCGTGTGATCACGGGTTCCCTTGTAACTTGTGTGCGCGCGGTTGCAAATCAAGCAGTGCGCACAGGTTGCCGCATTGTTACCAATTCCTCTGCCATCACCGGATGAACGGCAACCGTGCGGTCGAAATCTTCCTTGGTTGCGCCCATTTTAACGGCGATGCCAGCCAGCTGGATCATCTCACCCGCGCCCGGCGCGACGATGTGGCAACCCAGAACCTTACGGGTCGCCTGGCTGACAATCAGCTTCATCAACACGCGCTGCGTTCCACCGGCAAAGGCCTTTTGCATCGGCTTGAACGATGTCGCGTAAACCTCAATCGGTTCCTGTGCCGCGCCTTCTTCTTCGCTTAAGCCCACAGTGCCGAATTCCGGTTGGGTGAAGATCGCGGTCGGGATCAGTTCATGATCCACCGGAGTCGGGTTGCCTTTGAAAACGGTCTCTACAAACGCCATGCCTTCACGGATCGCAACCGGCGTCAGATTTACGCGGTCGGTAACATCGCCAATGGCATAGATCGAGGGCACGCCTGTCTGGCTGTACTCATCGACTACAATCTCACCTTTGCGGCCACGTTCCACGCCCAGCGCCTCAAGGCCCAGGTTGTCTGCATTCGGCGCACGCCCTGTGGCGTACATGACCACGTCGAACTGATCCTCGGTGCCATCGGTGGCCTTAACGCGGATCTTGTCGCCTTCCTTGGTCATTTCCAGCACGTTGGTGCCCAGACGAACATCAATGCCGTTCTGGCGCATCTCTTCGCAGATCAGGCCACGTGCTTCTTCGTCGAAGCCACGCAGGATTTGCGCACCGCGATAGAACTGAGTGGTCTGGACTCCCAACCCGTTCATGATTCCGGCAAACTCGCTGGCAATGTAGCCGCCACCGACGATCAGAATGCTTTGGGGCAGTTTTTCAAGGTGAAAGATCTCGTTCGACGTAATCGCCAAGTCCGATCCCGGGAACTCGGGCACGACCGGACGACCACCTGTGGCGATCAGGATGTGCTTGGCTGTCTTGCGTGTCCCATCCGCCAATTCGACCGTATGTGGATCGACTACGGTTGCACGTTGATCAAAGCTTTCGACGCCGTTGTTTTTCAGGATATTGCGGTAGATGCCTTCAAGCCGGTCCAGTTCGGTCACCAGCTTGCCGTGAAAGGTATCCCAATTCAAAGCACCGGTCTGAATGTCCCAGCCATAGGCCTGCGCATCACCGACCATGCCCGAGAATTCACTGGCGAAGACCATCAGCTTCTTGGGCACACAGCCCCGGATGACACAGGTTCCGCCATAGCGATCCTCTTCGGCCAGCGCCACTTTGGCACCGTTTTCGCCAGCTGCCACACGCGCCGCACGGACCCCGCCTGAGCCTCCGCCGATAACGAACAGATCATAGTCAAAGCTCATTTGTCCTGCCTCTTTCAAATTTCCGCAAGCGCCCGCAGGCCTTGCATGAGGTGTACTCTATCTCGCGCTGCTGTCCAGAGTGATCGCCGGGACTCCAGCCTCTCCGAGTTCTCGAACTTGCGCAGGGAACCGCTGCAGTGTTGTGATCAAACGCCCAGATATGGTTGCATTTGTTTTATTCAACGGCAGCCTCTGCATCTTGGAGTAGTCACGCCAAGTGTCCAATAAAACGTGTCCCAAATCGTTCGTGGTTACGACTTCACTTAAGTCAATGCATCGCCCACAAATAACGAGTGACCTAGAGCGATCTGTGTCTGTTCCGCTTAATCCGCCAGATCCGAAAACAGGTTTTCACCACCATCGACCAAATGATCCAAGTCGATCACTCCATCGTTGATATCGCGCAGCTCGACCCGACCATCGCCGTGGCCGATCACAACTTTGTCACAGATGTCGATGAATAAACCATTTTCGACCACACCCGGCACCTGATTCAGCACCAGCGCCAGTTGCCTGGCATTTCCGATGCGCTGAAGGTGAAGGTCCAGAATGTGATTGCCCTCGTCCGTGACAAACGGTGCTTCGCCGTTCATACGCAACACCGCCGAAGTGCCAAGAACGTCCATCGTATCGAGCGCTTCTTGAATCAGAGTTCGCGTGGTCTGCCAGCCAAAAGGGATCACCTCAACCGGCAACGGGAATGCGCCCAGCGTTTCGACCTCTTTCCCGGCATCTGCAATAACGATCATCTGATCGCTGGCCGTGGCTACAATCTTTTCCTGCAGATGCGCGCCGCCTCCACCTTTGATCAGGTTCAGATCGCCGTCGAATTCATCCGCGCCGTCGATGGTCAGGTCCAGCCAACCCGCCTGATCCAGCGAGACAACCTCGATCCCCAACTCACGGGCCAGTTGCGCGGTACGGGTTGAGGTCGGAACAGCCTTGATCCGCAAACCTTCCTGTTGCACCCGCTCTCCCAGACGGCGGACCATCCAGGCGGCCGTTGATCCGGTGCCCAGCCCAACACGCATCCCGTCCTGAACTATATCGGCGGCCCGTCGCGCCGCGACAAATTTGGCTTTGTCTATGGGTGACAAATCTCCGGTCATTGTTGCATTCCCCCTTGGTATTGCGGAATTTATACGGAATGTCCGACGCAACTGCGAGCGCCAATTCGCCGATCCAACAGGCCAACTTGTCGCGAAACTACGCGTTTCCTATTGGAAACGTCGCAATCGAGACGTTCGACATCCCTGCTGGTGTATAGATACAGCCCATGAACGCGCCCTATAGATTGCACTTTGCCCCCGACAATGCCTCTCTGGTGATCAGACTGGTGCTGGAAGAGATGGGCCTGCCTTATGAGACGGCTTTGGTGGATCGTCGGCAAAACGCACAGGATGGCGCGGCTTACAGAGGGTTGAATCCGAACGGCCTGATCCCGGTTCTTGAAACGCCACAAGGTCCGATCTTTGAAACAGCCGCCATCCTTTTGTGGCTGGCAGATACGCATGCGCAACTGGCTCCCGCCCCTGACAACCCGGATCGGGCTGCGTTCCTGAAATGGCTCTTTTTCGCATCGAACACTTTACATGCCGATCTGCGCATCCTGTTCTATGCCGAAAAATACATCGACACGGCACAGGCCGAAACCTTGCGCAACGGTATCCGCCCGCGCCTGCGCCAACATCTTCGGGTTCTGGATGACGTGGCAAAAACTGCGCCCAACTGGTTGAACGCGGATCAGCCCTCGGTTCTTACATACTACCTTGCCTGCCAGATGCGGTGGATGGCCCTTTACCCGGAGCGCGCTGATCGCAGTTGGTATCAACTGGCGGATACGCCTTACCTGCAATCCATTCTGATGCGCCTGGAAAGCCGTCCCGCAACCCGGGCTGCCATCGCGGCCGAGGGGTTGGGGGTTACCCCCTTCACCAGTCCATCTTATGCTCACCCTCCAGAAGGCTCTGCTACCTGATATGTTCTTGTCTGTTTTTGATATGTTCAAAGTGGGCATCGGCCCGTCCTCGTCACACACAATGGGGCCGATGGTTGCCGCCGCACGGTTTCTGGACCTAATGCGCGCCTCGCCGTTTGAATTCGCCGGTCTTCGCGGATCGCTGCACGGATCGCTGGCCTTTACCGGTGTGGGCCACGCAACCGACCGGGCTACGATCCTTGGGCTGGCCGGGTTTGTTCCTGACACCTATGACAACGACAAGGCCGAGGCCGCGCTGGCTGCTATTGCTGAAACGCACTCTGTCACGCCCGAGGGGTTGCCGACCCTGCAATTCGATCCAAAGGCCGATCTGATCTTTGACTACGACCACAACCTGCCCGGCCATGCCAATGGGATGATCCTGATGGCCACCGATGCGCAAGGCGACGTGATTCTGCGGCAAGTCTATTATTCCGTAGGCGGCGGTTTTGTTCTGACCGAAGAGGAACTCGCCGAAGGCAAAGCCACCAATGACGGCCCTGCCGTGCCTTTCCCGTTCCACTCGGCGGCCGAAATGCTTGAGATGGCAAACGCCAGCGGCAAAAGCATCGCCCAGATGAAGCGCGAGAATGAAATCGCGCGGGGCTGTGCGGACAGTTTCGCCAAAGGCACCGCCCGGCTTTGGGAAGTCATGAACAACTGTATCGAACGTGGACTGAAGACGGATGGCATTCTGCCCGGCGGCCTGAAAGTGCGCCGCCGCGCCAAGGGCATCCATGACGCGTTGTTGGCCGAACGGGGTATGAACTTGAACGCGCCGCACACCATCAACGACTGGATGAGCGTCTATGCGATGGCGATAAACGAGGAAAACGCGGCTGGCGGGCAAGTCGTCACTGCGCCCACAAACGGGGCAGCTGGTACGATGCCTGCCGTACTGCGCTATTACCTCGACCACGTTCCCGGTGCCTCGGAAAGCCATATCGAGGACTTCCTCCTTACGGCAGCGGCCATTGGCGGGCTGGTCAAATACAACGCCTCGATCTCGGGTGCAGAAGCCGGTTGTCAGGCTGAAGTTGGAAGCGCCTCGGCAATGGCTGCAGCGGGCCTCTGCGCCGTGATGGGTGGTACGCCCGAGCAGGTCGAAAACGCCGCCGAAATTGCATTGGAGCATCATCTGGGCATGACCTGCGACCCGGTCGCTGGTCTGGTGCAAGTTCCTTGCATCGAACGCAACGGTTTGGCGGCCATCAAAGCCGTCTCTGCTGCTTCACTTGCGCTGCGTGGCGATGGGAAACACTTCGTACCGCTGGATTCAGTGATCGAAACCATGCGCCAGACCGGGCATGATATGCATGAGAAGTACAAGGAAACGTCTCTGGGCGGGTTGGCCGTAAACGTGCCAAACTGCTGACAGTGACAGCAACGGAGGTCAACGATGCAAGGACATTGCCTGTGCGGCACCATCCGCTACGAGGTTGATCCTCCGGTCCTGTCCTGCGTGAGCTGCCATTGCGATAGTTGCCGCAGGCAATGCGCCGCGCCGATGACGACCTATTTTGGCGTGCGCGACGGGCAATGGCGCTGGACTGGTGAGTCGCCGAAAACCTTTAATTCCTCGCCCGGTGTCGAGCGCAGCTTTTGTCCCGATTGCGGCACGCCGATCTCGTTTCGATCGCAAGCCATGTCGGACGTGCTGCATTTGTATGTCGCCACGTTAGAGGATCCCAACCAATTGCAGCCCACACTGCACGTGGCCCATGAAGAACGGTTGGATTGGCTGAAACTGGACGACGACCTGCCCGTCTGCATCGGACCGGACTACACAAAGGTCCAGCCGATTTCATAGACGCTTTCACCCGGGCACCAAAACCCGTAGCGTCGCCGCATGACCCAGGATCGTCCCGTCTTTGGCATCTTGTTGATGCTGTGTTTTTGCGTGATTGCACCGATGGGCGATTCCATCGCCAAGCTGTTGGGTGGGACGACACCGGTCGGCGTTTTGGTGTTCATCCGCTTTGCCGTTCAGTCGTTGATCCTGATACCTTTGGTGGGCCTGACCGGTCGGCACTGGCGCATGCGCGGACGTCTTATGTGGCTGGCGCTTATCCGAACAGTTCTGCACATCATTGCTATCGCAGCAATGTTCAGCGCACTGCAGTACCTGCCGCTGGCGGACGCGGTCGCCATCGCCTTTGTCATGCCCTTCATCATGCTGTTGCTGGGCAAGTGCGTGCTGGGTGAAGAGGTTGGTATGCGCCGCCTGATCGCCTGCGGTGTCGGGTTCGCGGGCACTCTGCTGGTCATCCAGCCCAGCTTTGTTCAGGTTGGCGCCGCAGCCCTGTTGCCCTTGGTCGTTGCGGTGGCCTTTGCCCTTTTCATGCTGGTGACACGACAGATTGCCAAGGACACCGACCCGATTGCCTTGCAGGCTGTATCCGGAGTGATGGCGACGGTTCTGCTGCTGCCGGTTCTAGCGCTGGGAACACTCGGCAATATTTGGGAGCTGTCCTTCATTGTTCCCGAGCGCGAAAGCCACCTGCTGCTGATCGGGGTCGGTGTCTTGGGCACAGTCGCGCATCTGTTCATGACTTGGTCCTTGCGCTATGCGCCGTCCGCCACGCTGGCCCCCATGCAATATCTTGAGATCCCAGTGGCCACGTTCTTTGGCTGGTTGATTTTCCATGACCTTCCGGACAGCATGGCCGCCGTCGGCATCGGCATCACCGTCGCCGCGGGCCTGTATGTCATTCTGCGCGAGCGGGCCAGCGCCCGGTCTGCCCCGACACAAACGCCTGCATAACCTGATCCAGCGCATACCTTGGCACCATCACCAGCAATCCCGGCGCATCCACCGTCAGCTCAACATCTGCCAGCGCACGGTTGGATGTGCCTACTTGCCCGCCGGGTTCCATAACCAGATCGTCGATGGCCCATTCAAGGCCTTTGCTGGCACCGGTTACCCGTTGGAACGGAAACAGTGAAACGACATCGCCGGGTGTGATACTAAGGGAAACCCGCGGCGGCGCGTGAAAGACGACCTCAGTCTCACCCAATAAGACGCAGGGGCGATCCTGCCTCTGGACCAATGTGTTAAGAACAGCAAGCTGATGATCCAGCCGCCCGCCCAGGAACCCGGCCCCCAACACGACAGGCGCTTCGATGCTGCGCAGAGCCTTGTCAAAATCCGTGCTGTTTTGTTCCCGTATAGGATACAACCGGTCCACCGGAATTTGGTCTTTGTGCCGGCTGTCCAGCGAATCAAAATCGCCAATCACGGCATCCGGAATGCGACCCGATTCTACCAAAGGGGCTGCCCCACCATCGGCCGCCACAACCGTCTTGGCGCGAATCAGCATCACATTTAGGTCGTCAGGGCCGATTTCCCCGCCTCCGACCAGTGCAATTGGCTCAAATGACCGCACAATTGGGCGATTTTTACTTAGATTGATCATTTTTCCCGGATTTGGACACATTGAGACCACAAAATGATAGGTTCATGCAAAGAGTTCCGAGCCAATGGGTGTGCCTGCATAAGGTGGTTGGCTCTCGTAGTTTGTAGAGGACGTGCGTCTGATGGTACAGAACAACAAGGTATTGACCGTTTCTTATGGAACCTTCTCCTGCACTTTGGAAGGATTCGACGATTCATTCGAAACGATGAAGGCAATCGCTGAATACTTCCGTGATCTTTCTGCCGATGATCGGTATTTTGGTTCTGAACCCCCGCAACCTGACGCAGAAATGCTGACCCGGATCGCACGGCGCGACGCCGCAAAACATGTAGAAGCCAGCCAGAGCGATTCCGGCCTGTTGCTGCGTGCAACCCAGCAGGCTGCAAAGCCAGCCCCTGCTGCGGTTCCAACCGCTGCGCAAGCAGACCCCCATGTGATGAGCCACAGTGCCACCCCCCCTGCACAACGGGCCGACTCGTTTTTCGCTGACGCCGTGCCGGTCGAAAGCGCGCCTGCCCCGGCTGCGGACAGCATTGCCGCCAAACTGCAGCGCATCCGCGCCGTCGTTTCGCATTCCGAAGAAAACTCGGTGATTTATACAGAAGACGAGGACGCAAGCCTGGGTAGTCAGCCAGCTGCACCGATGGATGCGATCGCCGCCGCGTTTGAGGCAGGCTCGCTCGACGCATCGGACCTTTCGGAAACGGACAAGCCCGACGCAGCTGTTGAACCGATGGCGCCGGCTTTTGAAGCAGAAGAAATCGCGGATACCCCCGCCGTGGCAGCGCCAGCGGCAGAGGCCGAAGCAACGGAAGAACCGGTAGAATCCGTGCAGCCATTCTCGATGCAGCAGGACGCAGATTATGAAGACGAGGAAGAGGCGCCTGCACCCTCGGCGCTGTTCACCGATCTTGAGGAAACGACCGAAACTGATGAGCCCGTCAATATCCTGAGCGAAGAGACCGAAGAGGATCTGATAGATGAAGTCGCAGAGACCCAAGAGGGTTATCTGACCGCCGAGGATGAGGCCAATGTTCTAAGCGAGATCTCGAAGGTTGAGGCCGCAATGGGTGGTCAATCACCGAACGAAACGGCCCTGGATCAGGATTTGTCCCGCCTGATGGACAAGGCGGACAGCCAGATGGATGACCCGGCGACCAGCACGCAGCGCGAAACATATTCACATCTGCGCACGGCAGTCGCTGCGACCGAAGCTGAGCGCGGGAACCAGCCGCGGGACGAAGACTCCGAAGAAAGCGGATATCGTGGCGATCTGACGTCGGTCGTAAGCCCGCGCCGCCCCGAGATTCAAGTCACCAGCATGCGCCCGCAATCCGACACTTCATCCCCCTTGAAGCTGGTTGCAGAACAGCGGGTTGACACAAATGAACAGGACGCCGGCCCCGTGACCCCCCGCCGCGTCACGTCCAAATCAGAAGACGAAGCCGACGATTCCAACGAAGAAGGTGGTTTTGCCCTTTTTGCACAGGAACAAGGTGCACAATCTCTGCCTGACCTGTTAGAGGCTGCCGCCGCTTACCTGTCGTTCATCGAAGGTCAGGAACAATTCTCGCGCCCGCAGCTGATGAATAAGATCCGCTCACTCAAGCAGGACGACTTCAACCGCGAAGAAAGCCTGCGCTCGTTCGGTCAATTGCTTCGGGACGGCAAGATCGAAAAAGCCGGTGGTGGTCGTTTTGCCGCCTCAACACAGATCGGGTTCCGCCCCGATGACGAGCGCGCTGCAGGCTGAACTTAAGAAAATCAAAAGAAACGGGGCCGATGCAATCATCGGCCCTTTTTTGTACGGGAAATGAATCGCCCTCTCAGTCTTGCGACTGATCCGGGTCTGCTTGCCCAACGCCTTTGAACACGAATTTGAAAGGCAAGGCCCACACGATGCCCAGACCAATATAGACTAGCAGCTCAAGCCAGAGCGGCGGGCGGTCTAGCCAATTCACAACCGTCACGACCGCCACAATATAAAGAGGCAACCCAACCAGCAGCAGCACTAGTGACCAGCGACGGCGCGCTTTATAGCTGAGGCCTCGTTTCTGTTCCTCTGCCATCAGTCTGCAAACGGGTCAGTCACCAAAATGGTGTCATCCCGCTCCGGGCTGGTGGACAAAAGGGCGACGGGGCAATCGATCAGCTCTTCGACCCGGCGCACGTATTTGATGGCATTGGCCGGCAGATCCGCCCAGCTGCGCGCCCCTTCGGTGGATTCGCTCCAACCCGGCATCTCTTCGTAAATCGGTTTGCAGCGCGCCTGTTGATCCGCGGCCGTCGGAAGGTAGTCCAGACGTTCGCCGTCCAGCTCATACCCAACGCAGATTTTCAGGGTCTCGAAACCGTCCAGAACATCCAGCTTGGTCAGCGAGATGCCGTTCACACCGCTGGTCGCACAGGTCTGGCGCACAAGGCAGGCGTCAAACCACCCACAACGGCGCTTACGGCCCGTGGTGGTCCCGAACTCGTGCCCGCGCTCACCAAGCCGCTGACCATCGTCGTCGTCCAACTCGGTTGGGAACGGGCCCTCACCCACGCGGGTTGTATAGGCTTTGACAATGCCCAGAACGAAGTCAATCGAACCGGGACCGATGCCGACGCCTGTTGATGCCTGACCGGCAATGACGTTGGACGAGGTTACAAACGGATATGTACCGAAGTCGATATCCAGCAGCGCCCCCTGTGCGCCCTCGAACAGGATGCGTTTGCCAGCCTTGCGCTTTTCGTTCAGCACTTTCCAAACCGGCGCGGCAAAGGGTAGGATTTTTGGCGCGATCTCTTTCAGCTGGACAATCAGTGCATTTCGGTCAATTGGCTCCAGTCCAAGCCCGTTTCGCAGCGCATTGTGGTGAACCAGAGCGCGATCAACTCGCAATGCCAGCGTTGCATCGTCAGCCAGATCAGCCACACGGATCACGCGGCGACCAACCTTGTCTTCGTAACAAGGACCAATTCCGCGACCGGTCGTCCCGATTTTCGCAACCGAGTTTTGACTTTCACGTGCCCGATCCAGTTCCCCGTGGAAGGGCAGGATCAACGGTGTGTTTTCCGCAATCATCAGGTTTTCAGGGGTGATTTCAACGCCCTGCGCCTGGATGGTTCCGATCTCTTTGATTAGGTGCCATGGGTCCAGAACGACACCGTTGCCGATGACACTCAACTTGCCGCCACGCACAACACCCGACGGCAGCGCGTGCAGCTTGTATACTTCTCCGTCGATGACCAGCGTGTGCCCGGCGTTATGTCCGCCCTGAAAGCGTGCAATCACGTCTGCACGCTCGCTGAGCCAGTCGACGATCTTGCCTTTTCCTTCGTCACCCCACTGGGCGCCGACAACAACCACATTGGCCATATCCGGTCCTTTTGCGCTGAGTTATCAAACTCGGCTCGTATAACGGGGGGAAAGCGACAGGGAAACCGGTAATTCGACGCATGCAGAGATCGTGCTGCGCACGATGCCTCCGGCGGGGATATTTTTGGCCAGGTGAAGAAACGGATCCCCCGCTTCATCTGGCTGAAGATACCCCCGGGGGAAGTGCCCGGCACGGGCAACGAGTGCAGAGCCCCCTACCCCTTGGCCAACCGCACCGGCTGTCCATGAGAGGTGGTCAAATAAGCCTCTTCCCACTTGTCGCGAAATTGGACCACTTCATCTGGAGCTGCGACACCTTGCTCGGCCAAAAACGCCTCGAGCGTTTCCAGCCAGGCAAAAAAGTAGTCATCCCCTCCATTCAGTTCGCGATCCAAACCGTTCTGCTTCAAGCTGGCCGAAAAGCGCGCCGCCCAATCCGGCCAGTCGAACCGTCCGGCCTCGTTTAAGGCAACCGTCACAGCAAAGACCTGAGCGTGCCAGGGCTCTGCGAAGGCTGGTTCGGGAGCAGTATGAGTTATGCAGTCGCTCATGCGAGTTCCAGATAGCTTTGCCAAAGATCCAAAACGACTTCATCCTGCGAGTGTTCGGGATTGGCCCAAAGCTCGGATGCCGGAAAGACCACGGCGTAAAGCGGCTCGGGTGCATCCCCCAACCTATGAGCACTAGAGTCCGGCAGCACATGCGTTCCGTGCATCATAAGGATGCGCCCTTTTGCCCCGGTGGCGTACATGGGCAAACGCGTATGCCCGCCGTCGACAAGGCGGTTCGCGGCTTGACGGGCGGTCACAACTTTTTGCCCCGGTTCAAATTTCACCCGCACATTTGAAGGGCGATCCGCAGGCCCGCCGCTGGCCAACACTTTCGCAACCGCGTCAGACTTCAGCACGCGGCTTGCCAGGGGGTGATTGTCGCCGTCTGTCTCGCCGCGCAGATCCTCATCTGTCAGCACGCCTGTTTCGACGAGAAGGTCCGCAAGCCCCGAAATCCATTTCTCGTAATAAGAAAAACGGGCGTAGTCCTTAGGCGACAATCTCTCGCGCGCATGCCGGGATACGTCGATGTTCCACTGCCCAAGCGATCCCGCTGCCAGTGTTACGGCCAATGCCCTTGCATGCCAGTCTTCGGCAAAGACCGGGGCATCTTCGGGTTCAGGGAGCACAGGCCCATCGCCAAAGCGCCCGCCCATATCGTGAACTCGGGTCATGATGGCACCTTTGGCAAACCGGTTCCGATCATGCTGTCGCGTGTGACAAGCGCCGCCAACTCGTCTTCTGTTAAGCCATCCGTGTCTTCTGGCCGCATCGGAAGCACAAGGTACCGCACCTCGGCCGTCGAATCCCAAACGCGAACTGAGGAAGTTTCGGGCAGGGTCACACCAAATTCCGCCAGAACCTTGCGCGGCTCACGCACAGCCCGCGCCCGATAGGCATCGGATTTGTACCAACCCGGCGGAATACCAAGCAGCGGCCACGGGTAACAGCTGCACAGGGTGCATACGACCATGTTGTGCTGTTCATGGGTATTTGCGACGACAACCATGTGTTCACCCTGACGCCCGTAATAACCCAGATCGGCGACAACCGATGTGGCATCTTTCAGTAATGCGGCTTTGAAGTCCGGGTCGGTCCAGGCTTTGGCAACGACCCGCGCGCCATTCTGCGGACCTATCTTGTTCTGATAGGTATCAATAATTTCATCCAGCGCCGCCGGATCGATCAGACCTTTACGAGTCAGAATCGTTTCCAGCGCCTTTACCCGCAGCGCAGGATCAGGTGGCAAAAGGGTGTGCGGGTGGTCGTGATCATCATGTGGCATGGCCGCAGCCTGCGCGAGGTGCGGCCATGCTGTCCAGTCCCTTTGCCGTGATCCGGAACATCACCGATCTTGATGCCAACTCCTCACTTGCCCCCGCTGGCAAACTTGCATAAGTACCACGCGATACACGCCACGCTGTACAGGAACACCATGGAAAACGTCGTTCTCATCATCCACCTCCTCCTGGCCCTTGGCCTGATTGCCGTTGTTCTGATGCAGCGGTCCGAAGGCGGTGGCCTTGGCATGGGCGGCGGGGGCGGCGGCGCCATGACCGGACGCGCCGCAGCGACTGCTTTGGGCAAGGTGACGTGGATCCTGGCCGCTTGTTTCATCGTGACTTCAATCACGCTGACCATTCTGGCCGCTCAGAAATCCTCGGGCAGTTCGGTGATCGACCGTTTGGGCGTTCCGGCACCAGCACCGACCGAGGAAAGCACACCTGCGGTTCCGTCGGCTGACGATCTGCTGCCTCCGGCAGATGGCGACAACGCGCCGCTGATCCCACAAGCCAACTGATCCACAAAACCTAGAAACTTGAAAGAGAACTGCAACAGCATCTTGCGGTTCTCTTGCGCTATTGGCGCGAATCCTTTATATGTGAAGTCCCGTGGTGCAGCGGTTTTTCGGAACCGTCGGGCAGCTGATTTTGACGTCTCACGGGAGCAGCCGAAAACATGGCGCGTTTTATTTTCATCACTGGTGGTGTGGTTTCGTCTTTGGGTAAAGGACTGGCTTCGGCGGCTTTGGGCGCGCTGTTGCAGGCCCGAGGGTATTCGGTACGTCTGCGCAAGCTGGACCCCTATCTCAACGTTGACCCCGGCACGATGTCACCGTTCGAGCATGGCGAAGTGTTCGTGACCGATGACGGAGCCGAAACCGACCTGGATCTTGGTCACTACGAACGTTTCACCGGTGTGGCAGCGCGCAAAACCGACTCGGTCAGTTCGGGTCGGATTTATTCCAACGTACTCGAGAAAGAGCGCCGCGGCGACTATCTGGGCAAGACCATTCAGGTGATTCCGCACGTCACCAACGAGATCAAAGACTTTATCTCGATCGGTGAGGATGAGGTCGATTTCATGCTGTGCGAGATTGGCGGCACAGTCGGCGATATCGAAGGCCTACCCTTCTTCGAAGCCATCCGTCAGTTCAGCCAGGATAAGCCACGCGGCCAATGCCTGTTCATGCACTTGACCTTGCTACCTTACATCAAGGCCTCGGGCGAATTGAAAACCAAGCCGACGCAGCACTCGGTGAAAGAGCTGCGCTCGATCGGTCTGGCCCCTGACATTCTGGTCTGTCGCTCCGAGGGTCCCATCCCGGTCAAAGAACGCGAAAAGTTGGCGTTGTTCTGTAACGTGCGCCCCGACAGCGTGATCGCGGCACAGGATCTGTCGACCATTTATGACGCCCCACTGGCCTATCACCGCGAAGGACTGGATCAGGCGGTTCTGGATGCGTTCCAGATCAGCCCTGCCCCCAAGCCCGATCTGACAAAATGGGAAGATGTCAGCGACCGCATCCACAATGCTGAAGGCGAAGTCAAAGTCGCCATCGTCGGCAAATACACGCAGCTTGAAGATGCCTATAAGTCGATTGCCGAGGCCCTGACCCATGGCGGTATGGCCAACCGGGTTCGCGTAAAGGTCGAGTGGGTCGATGCCGAGGTATTTGATACCGAAGACGCAGCCCCGCATCTGGAAGGCTTCCACGCGATCCTCGTTCCCGGTGGATTTGGCGAACGCGGGACTGAAGGCAAGATCAAAGCCGCGCAATACGCGCGCGAACACAAAGTGCCCTATCTGGGAATCTGCCTTGGTATGCAGATGGCTGTAATCGAAGCAGCCCGCAACGCCGCTGGCATCACAGAGGCGGGCTCAGAAGAGTTCGACCACGAAGCGGGCAATAAACGTTTTGAGCCTGTTGTTTATCACCTGAAAGAATGGGTGCAGGGCAATCACAAGGTCGAACGCAAGGTCGGTGACGATAAAGGCGGTACCATGCGTTTGGGCGCCTATGACGCGGTACTGGCCGATGGCTCGAAAGTGGCAGAGGTATACGGCGGCACCAATATCGAAGAACGCCACCGGCACCGTTATGAGGTGGACATCAAGTACCGCGACAAGCTGGAAAAAGCTGGCTTGAACTTCTCGGGGATGTCGCCCGATGGCCGTCTGCCGGAAATCGTAGAATGGTCAGACCATCCGTGGTTCATCGGCGTACAGTACCATCCGGAACTGAAGTCCAAGCCATTTGATCCACACCCCCTGTTCCGCGACTTTGTGCGCGCAGCGAAAGACACCTCGCGCCTCGTTTAAGTGGTGTCTGTGTCGGACTGTCACCCCGCATTGTTTTGTGGGGTGTAACCTCCTAACTATTTGAACAAGCAGGTCCACCTGCCGTGCACCATGGATGCAGTTCAAAGATTTAGGAGTTTTCAGATGAGCAATGCGACAACGATAACAAACCTCCAACAAGCGCTTCACATGGAAATGACCGCAGCGCATCAATACCAGCTGCATTCGCATGTACTGAACGATTGGGGTTTGGACATCCTGGCCGAGAAGATGCGAGGCGAGATGCAGGAAGAGTTGGGGCATTCTGATGCCTATATCGAACGCATTCTTTTCCTTGGCGCAAAGCCAGAGCTTGAGCTTCAGAAAAACCCAAAGGCGGCGGACGACCTGGAAGAGATGTTTACCGCGGACCTGAAGGATGAAATGGAAGCCATCGACTTCTACACCCAAGCTGCGGCACAGGCGGCTGAGGCCGGTGACGTGGGAACCCGAACCCTGTTTGAGCGAATTCTGCTGGAAGAAGAAGGTCACAAGGCGTGGCTGGAGACCGAATTGTCGCTGCTCAAACGATTGGGTGAGCCGGCGTTCAGCGCTCGATACGTGTCGAGCACAGCCGGCGAAGACTGACTCCTCAGCAACTGATCTCACCATGTCGAAGGATTCGGGCCAACAAATGTTGGCCCATTTTCGTTCGTCACCGCAAAGTGACGGTGTGCGGCCAAAAAACACTACTCGGGCACGGTTCCAAGTGGTTACTGTTAAGTAAATGATGACAGGAGAGGCCCAAATGACCGATCAAATCCAAAACGCAGAAACCTTTGCGGCCCTGCACAAAAAGGGCGATCCGGTCATCCTTTTTAACATCTGGGACGCTGGCAGCGCCGGTGCCGTGCGGGATGCAGGCGCCATGGCATTGGCGACCGGCAGCGCACCCGTTGCAATGGCGCAGGGGTTTGGCGACGGCCAGAACATCCCGCTGGATGTCGCTTTGGACAACGCCGGCCGAATCGTCAGCGCCGTAGACCTTCCTGTTTCTTTGGATTTCGAGGGGGCCTATGCCGAGGACGCGGTGGGAATCATCGCCAATGTCCAAAGTGCACTTGAAACAGGTGTCGTCGGCTTCAACTTCGAAGACCAGATTGTCGGCACCAAGGACCTATACGACATCGAAACCCAAGCCGCCCGCGTTGGTGCGATGCGCGAAGGGTGTGACGTCGCTGGCGTCCCTGCTTTTATCAACGCCAGAACGGACATCTTCCTGAAGGCTGCGCCGGAAACGCATGACGAGGCGATGCTCGACGATGCGATGGCCCGCGCCAAAGCCTATGCCGACGCGGGTGCCAACGGATTCTTTGCACCCGGCCTCAAGGATGAGGACATGATCGCCCGGCTTTGCGAATCGACTGATCTACCTGTGAATATCATTGCCCTGCCCGGGACGCCGGATACCGCGACGCTTGCGTCGCTGGGCGTCGCCCGGATCAGTTATGGGCCTGTGCCGTATCGGAAGATGCTCGGCTGGCTGCAGGAACAAGCGAAACAGGCGCTGCAGTCAGGCGCCTAGCCAGAGGGTAGATACCGATACAAGCGGATACCGGCAAAGTTGTGACCATTCAGGGCTATGACGGGTAGTCAGCGCTTGGCGGGCCACAAAATATGGAATAACCTCGCGGCATGTTGAAAAAATTCCTTCAGGCGTTTCGCCCGCCACAGCACGACCATTTGCCCGATCCTGACGCCGAACTGGCTTTGGGTGCTTTGATGGTGCGCGTGGCGCAGGCGGATCGGGATTACAAACTGGAAGAAATCAGCCTGATCGACCGCATTCTTGCGCGGCTCTATCAGCACAACGCGATCGAGGCCGCCAAGGTCCGCGCCACCTGCGAAAAATTGCACGCCGCCGCGCCAGACACCGATACATTCGGCAAGTTGATCCGCGAAACAACCGACCTGCAGGAACGTCTGGCCGCGCTGGACGCTTTGTGGGAGGTCGTTCTGGCCGATGGCAATTCGGACGAAGGCGAAATGAAGATCGTCGAAGAAGCCCGCATCGCCATGGGCCTGAGCTTTAAAGACAGCCAAGAAGCGCATGAACGGGTACAAACGCGCTTGGAACAGAAGTAGTCCGCTTCTATAACCAATTCATGTTCAGCGATTTTCTGTCCCGGCTCACGCAGCCGCAGCCCGACCCACTTGCCGATAACGACGCCCGTTTGGCCCTTACGGCCCTTCTGGTTCGCATCGCCAGATCCGACAACGACTATGCCGACACGGAAATGGCCCGAATCGACCGGATTTCGACGGAACGCTATGGCCTGTCCCCTTTTGAGGCCGCAGCCCTTCGCGCTAGCGCCGAGGATCTAGAAGCCGAAGCCCCCGATACTGTCCGCTTTACCCGCGCGATCAAAGAGGCCGTCGCTTACGAAGATCGTCTGGCCGTAGTTCAGGCGATGTGGTCGGTCGCGCTGGCTGATGGGCATCGTACTGGCGAAGAAGATTCGCTGCTGCGTCTGGTTGTCAGCTTGCTGGGTGTCAGCGACGTCGATTCCGCCCTGGCCCGGCAAAAGGCGGCCAAATCGTGATTTCAATGCTGGGCATGTATGACATGCCCGCGCTGCAACCAGCCAATGATCGTTTCTGGTCGTTGATTCGGGCGCATCTTGGTTTTGGCCCCACGCACCTGACACGTGGCGCCGACGTTTGGGATATCTGGCATAGCCCTGACCTTGTTTTCTCCCAAACCTGCGGCATGCCTTACCGCACCCTATTGCACGGTAAAGTTCAGCTTGTTGGTACGCCGGACTACGGTTTGGCAGGCTGTCCGCCAGGATACTACCGGTCTGTTATCGTGGCCCTAAAAGACGATACCCGCGATCTGGATCAGCTTGCCAACGGCACCTTTGCTTACAATGAGGCATTGTCTCAATCCGGTTGGGCTGCGCCCATGGTTCATCTGTCACGTCACAGCCGCCTTCCAAGTTCTGTGTTGGAAACTGGCGGTCATGCCCTTTCGGTAGCCGCTGTTGCGGAAGGCCGCGCGGATTATGCCGCGCTGGATGCGCTTACGTGGGAATTGCTCAAGGAACACACGAATTTGGACGCTGAGCTTCGCGAGTTCTCAGCAACGGAACCTTCGCCCGCCCTGCCCTACATCACGGCCAATGGTCAGGATGCGCCCCAGATTGCAAAGGCGGTTCGTGCAGCCATCAACGATCTTTCCCCCGCTGACCAAAAGAGTTTGCATTTGCGCGGTCTGATCGACATTCCAGCCGAGCATTACCTTGCCGTTCCCGACCCGTCCCCTGAGGCTGCCAAATTGATCGATCCGTGACCACTTTGGCCAGAACGTCTGATCAATTTGACAGTTTGTGGCCCGTTCCGTGTCATTTGCGCATTGCATTGCACTGAATTTTCAGCCCTAGTACCGCACCAACACCAATAACAACTGGACCACCCGTGACAGATTCCACTCCGGTCATCGAGATCAAGAACCTACACAAGAGCTTTGGCAATCTTGAGGTATTGAAAGGGGTGGATATCACCGCCAGACGCGGCGACGTCGTTTCTCTGATCGGCTCATCAGGGTCCGGAAAATCGACACTTCTGCGTTGTTGCAACCTGCTGGAAGACAGCCAAGAGGGCGAAATCCTGTTCAAGGGCGAACCTGTCCGCTGGACTGGCAACGCACATAACCGCCGTCCGGCCGATCCCAAACAGGTCCTGCGTATTCGCACAAACCTGTCGATGGTTTTTCAGCAGTTCAATCTGTGGGCCCATATGACCATCCTGCAAAACGTGATGGAGGCCCCAGTGACCGTCATGGGCCGCGACAAGGCCGAGGTTGAAGACAGCGCCCGTAGGTATCTGGAAAAGGTCGGCATCGGCGACAAATGCGACGCGTATCCTGCGCAACTGTCGGGCGGTCAGCAGCAGCGCGCCGCAATTGCGCGCGGCCTGTGCATGGAGCCTCAGGCCCTGCTGTTCGACGAACCGACTTCGGCGCTGGACCCCGAACTGGAACAGGAAGTGATCAAAGTGATCAAGGATCTGGCCGCCGAGGGTCGCACCATGATCATCGTGACACACGATATGAAAATGGCTGCCGATATCTCAAGCCATGTGGTGTTCCTGCATCAAGGCCTCATCGAAGAAGAAGGCCTGCCGGAAGACATCTTTACGACCCCTGAATCCACGCGACTTCAGGGTTTTCTCTCCGCCACCATGGCGGCATAAATTCAGGACAGAACCAAAAAGGGGAGTAACAATGAAAAACCTGATTCTGACCACAGCAGCACTGGCGCTGAGCGCCGGTATGGCCATGGCCGATACGGTCCGCATGGGCACCGAGGGTGCCTACCCTCCGTGGAACTTCATCAATGACGCTGGAGAGATCGACGGTTTTGAGCGTGAGCTGGGTGACGAGCTGTGCAAGCGCGCAAATCTGGAATGCGAATGGGTCAAGAACGACTGGGATTCGATTATTCCGAACCTGGTGTCGGGCAACTATGACGTCATCATCGCGGGCATGTCGATCACCGACGAGCGCGACGAAGTGATTGATTTCACTCAGAACTATACGCCGCCAGATCCGTCGGCTTATGTTGCAACCTCCGACGACGTAGATGTCGCGAACGGCGTTGTTGCGGCACAGACCGGCACCATTCAGGCCGGTTACATTGCTGAATCCGGCGCAACTCTGGTCGAGTTCGCCAGCCCCGAAGAAACCATCGCAGCCGTGCGCAATGGCGAAGCTGACGCCGTTCTGGCCGATAAGTCTTTCCTTGCGCCGATTGCAGATGAAGACGCGGACCTGCGCTTTGTCGCCGAAGATGTCCCGCTGGGCGGTGGTGTCGGCATCGGTGTGCGCGAGTCGGACGGTGATCTGAAAGAGAAGCTCAACACTGCCATCCAGTCCATGAAGGACGAC
This sequence comes from Ruegeria sp. CDSA246, assembly GCF_059611225.1. Lineage (NCBI taxonomy): Bacteria > Pseudomonadati > Pseudomonadota > Alphaproteobacteria > Rhodobacterales > Roseobacteraceae > Ruegeria > Ruegeria sp. CDSA246. The sequence continues at coordinate 242,263 of NZ_JBXWPD010000004.1, forward strand.
GGCAGCCTGAACGAGCTGATCACCAAATGGGAAGTGTCCTCGACCTTCTGATCTGAATCAGGTTGCGCGCCCCAATACCGGGGCGCGCTGCCCCTGCGCCTTAGCACCTCAAGAGGCCCGCCATTTTCTCGTTTTGCACTGATCCCGATACGCTGGGCACGTTCCGCTGGTTTTCCTGCTACCTCACCAACGGCGTGCACTGGTCGTTCTACCTGTCGTTCCTGAAGGTCCTGCTGTTGCTGGCCGTCACAGCGCCCGTAGCGTTGAGTTTCGGGTTCGTTGGTGCCATGGCCGCCCGCTCGCATATCCCCCCCGTCAGCTGGCTGGGCAAGGGCTATATCGCGATTGTACGGGGTGTGCCGGACATCGCCTTCTTCATGTTCTTCGTGATCGCCTTGGATCAGGCTTTTGAATGGACGCGCCATAAGATCCTTTGCCCCGATTGGCCGGACCCGATCCGCCAGGGCAACGACTTCATCGTTTGCCAGTCGGCAAAACTACCGCTCAGCACCGCGCCGGAATTTGTGCATGAGACCTATGGTTTCTTCCTCGCAGTCATCACATTCTCGATCGTTTTCGGTGCTTTTGCGGCCAACGTGCTGTTTGGCGGCATGCGGGCGGTTCCCCATGCGCAGCTGGAAACAGCAGCCGCTTATGGCCTGTCCCCAAGCCAGACATTCTGGCGCATCCTCGTGCCGCAAATGTGGGTTTACGCCCTGCCCGGCCTGTCGAACCTGTGGATGGTGCTGATCAAAGCCACTCCATTGCTGTTCCTGCTTGGTATCGAAGACATCGTCTATTGGGCCCGCGAATTGGGCGGCACGAAAACCACAAAATTCACGCAATACCCCCACGGCGATTGGCGCATGTGGTACTTCCTGGCTCTGCTGATCTTCTACCTCGGCATGACCCGCGTCTCGGAAATCGGGCTTGAAAAGCTGATGCGCCGCCTGTCCCACGGCCAGGCCACGTCGGGCGGAGAGCTTCTGCGCAAGGAGACCACCGCATGAGCTGCATCCAGACCATTCAGGACTACGGCCTGCGTTCCCTGGGCCTTGGTGAGCGGCTACTGCCGCGCAACGATTTTACCCTGTGTGAGCAATTCACCCTGATCGGTTCAGGTATGATCTGGAATATCTATTTCGGCATCATGGCACTGGTCACCGGGTTCTTTCTGGCAACCGCCGTGGCAATGGGTAAAGCATCTACCAACAAGTGGCTGCGCAAACCCTCCGAGTGGTTCATCTTTATCTTCCGCGGCTCACCGCTGTTCATCCAGTTCTTCTTTGCCTATTTCTTCTTCCTGTCGCTGAAGAAATCTTACCCGATGTTCGACGCCCTGACATCGGCATGGCTGGGGGCGTTGATCGTTCTGTTCCTGAACACCGCCGCCTATACCGGTGAGATCTTCTATGGCGCGCTGCGCTCGATCCCCAAGGGCGATATCGAGGCCGCTGATGCCTATGGTATGTCGGGTTGGTCGCGGTTCCGCCGGATCGTTTGGCCCACCATGCTACGTCTGGCGTGGCCTGCGTACACGAACGAAGCAATCTTCTTGTTTCACGCCACAACGCTGGTCTTCTTCTCGGCCTTCCCCGCCTGGCAGCAACGTGGCGACGCGCTTTACTACGCCAGCTATTTCGCCGACAAGACGTTCAACCCGTTCATCCCCTACCCGATCCTGGCCTTCTACTTCATCCTGCTGACGCTAGTGGTGGTCGGAGTGTTCGGGCTGATCAACAAACGACTGAATCGCCACCTGCCGGCCGCCAGAAAGGCCAAGATGAGGTTTCGTTTGAATCTGGCGCGCTAATTCAAACAATCCAACACTGTAACAACCGGGCTTGTTTTAAGCCCGGTTTTTTCTCGTCAAAACTTCCTAGGAACGTTCTGCGGAGGCTTGCGTATCAGGGGAAGATGGTACCGCCTCCCTGGCTTGAACAGGGGACCTCTGGATCCACAATCCAGCGCTCTAACCAACTGAGCTAAGGCGGCACTCGTGAGGGGCGATGTACCGAACGCGCACACGGATTGCAAGAGGATTAAAGACGAAATTCCCAGCTTTGTTCGACAAGATCGCGGCCAAAGGAATGAACCTTTTTGCTGCCGGTCAATTGCCACCCCGACGCCTTGTAAAGGGCGCAGGCCGCCCGATGGCTTTCATGGGTCCATAAGGCCATATCACGATAACCAGCGCTGCGCGCGAACCCCATGCATGTGTTGAGCATACGTTTGCCCAAGCCCTTCCCACGAGCCTCTGGCAGCAGCAAAAACAATCGCAATTTTGCGGTGTGGTCGTCTAGTGCGACGCAAAAGATACTGCCCATGCGCGCGCCACCCAGCTCCGCGATCCAACCCCTCTCGCGCGCTGGATCGTGTGACGTGACGAAGTCGGCCAGAATGCTTTCGACAAGGGGCGCGAACGTGTCATCAAACCCGTTGTCCCGCTGATAGAGGCGGCCGTGCTGTTCGACCAACCAGGGCGCATCATCTGGGCGGAAAGCTCTGATCAGAATATCTTCCATGCTTTACCTGACCTCAAAGGCGGCTTGATTCTCAACCCTTTGCGCGCTAGCAGGAACGCTCAGTCCCGGAGGCGCAAATGGGCATTAACACCGAACGTGACATTCAGGCGAACCTTCAGATCGGCCCGACCGACCATGGCATGGTGCGCCTGTTCATCGAGGCCGACGGCGTCGAAATTCCAATGGACTTCGAACCTGAAGAAGCGGAAGAAATCGCTGACGAAATCCTCGCCGCTGTGCAAGCTGCCCGGATCGTAAAAGACTGACAGTTCAAATTCTTGGATCACGCAATGCCTGCAATCTGCGGGCTGTGTCTGTTGCAAACTTCTGAATCATCTTCTTGCGCCGCGCTGGCGCCAGCTTATCTTCCGGTGCCATTCGGATGATTTCGGCGTCATAGGCATCTGCGATGATCAGACCGGTCTCTACTGGCAACAAGTCTGTCGGGAAATCGGTGTCCACCGCCCAGAAAAAGCGATCACACCAATCCAGATACCCCTGCCATTTAGAATCCGTCAGATAATCTGCGCGGCTGGATTTGCACTCGATCACCCACAGTTCCCCCTTGGGACCCAATCCCATGACGTCGACTCGCAGACCGCGGGTGGGGACAAATTCCTCAACAGATACAAAGCCATGAGCCAATAAATGGCGCGAAACCCCACGGGCCAGTTTTTGTCCGGGCTGTAAATCCAGTGTCATTCCCGAAATGTGAACAATTCGTGAACAAAAATCAAGCGCCTGAAAGACTCTTGACGTGATACCATTTGGTATCCCATAAACTACAATACCAAATGGTATCACTATTGAGGTGACGAATGCAGACGCAAATTCAAAACGCGTTCCGCGCCCTTGCGGACCCGACCCGACGGGAGATCGTCCAGATCCTTGCCTCTGGCGACATGACGATCGCGCAGCTGACCGATCAGTTCGATATGACCCGTGCAGCGGTCAAAAAGCACCTGACTGTTCTTTCCGATGGCGGCCTCATCACCGTCGAGGCACGTGGACGTGAGCGCATTAACCGGCTGGAGCCGAATGGAATGGCCCCCATCCTCGACTGGTTCAGCTATTTTGACCAGTTCTGGGATGATCGCCTGAATAATCTGAAGGAAGCTATTGAAAGGAATAAAAAATGACGAATGCAGTTCTGCAAAAACAGATTTTCCTGAGGGCCACGCCGGAAACCGTATGGGCCTATTTGACCGAACCCGCCCGCTTGGCAGAGTGGTTTCACAAACCAGAGCGTCCGTTGGCCACCGGTCAGAAACTTGAGATGTTCGGGACTACCAGTGGCGATCTTCTGATCTGGGGTGAGGTACGCGCTGCCCGTCCGCCCGAATATCTGGAATATACATTCACCATCAAACCCATGGGAGACGCTGTTAGTGTCGTAAAATGGACGCTGGACCCTGTACCGGGCGGTACCCGGCTGGGCTTGGTTCACGAAGGGCTGCCGCAAGGCGCAGAGGCATTTGGCCTGATCCTTGCACTCGATGACGGTTGGGACGAACATTTGGGCAAGATGCGCAATGCGCTGCACGAAACTGTTGACGCCTGACCCCTTGTGCAAACCCGCCGCAACCCCTACTTAGGCCCGTGGCGGGTTCTGCCCTTCTTGTGATTGGTAGCATTCTGGTGGCCTTAAGCAATTCCGAGGGGGCTGGCTCTGTTCAGGTCCTGGCCTGATTACCTGGCGCCCACCTGTACATACAGGTCCTCGGGAATCACACCGCACGGTTGACTGGCGGTCCCGCCACATAAACTTATCTCTCGCCCGGTCTGGGAGAGTCTTCATTTTCCGAAATAGGTTGGCTCAGCCCTTGTCCACCGCAACGCGGGCGGGTTCGAACTTGGCCGCAACGGGTGTACCGCGCCTGGGGCCTGATGGCTTTTCCGCCAAGCTCATGATCGCGTAGGCGAACTGAACACCGGCGAACACGATGCCGTTCATGAACCAGATCATTGCCAGAGCGATCAACCCGATCTCGGATCCGAAAATCAGGCCGCGCAAGTTGGCCACGTTCAGGGCCAGCAGCACCCCGACAAACAGGGCCGAGATGACAAATCCCCATGCAACTTGCGTGATGTAAAGGCGGATCAGTTTGGGCACGACAAAGCTCCTTGTCTGATACCGTGATGATAGCGCATGGTCGTGCTGAGTAAACCGCGGCCTCAACGGGTGCGACACTATATTCGGAGTCTCTATGAATGCCCTCAGCCTGTTCACGTTGGATCTTCTCGAAGAACTTTCTCTGCGCCATGATGATCAGGAACGTTGGGAGTTCACGTTAGACCGTCTGAATGAGATCGGGTTTAACGCCCTGAACATGCTTTGTTTTACACCCGAGACTGGCGCCATTCATTGGGTTCGAAGTTCAATGTCCAAAGGTTGGCTGAACCGCTATGACAGCCAAGGTTACGCCGAAGCAGATCCGATGCTGGCGCAGGTTCAAAATGGCAAGGAAAGCCTCTACGTGCAGGCCGCAAGCCTCCGATCCGCGGACGGCCATTCCTCCAAGGCGCTGGGTCTGAACCACGATCTGGAAAAGGCCGGATATATTCACCTTTACTCTCTGGTGGTTCCCTGCCCCGACAACGAGGCCAAGCTTGTGGTTCTGTCATCGGACAGACCGGACGCCCAGGTTCAGATGACTGAACGGCAGCGCGAAATGCGTGTCCTGGCAACCGTGCTGGCCACCAATCTGGGATCGGATATCCCCAGCAATCACGGTCGTGTGTACGACATCGCCAGCATTGCTCCAACCGCTCCGGACCTGACGCCACGAGAGCTGCAGGTCCTGAACCTTTTGGCTCTTGGGCACCGAAACGATAGAATCGCCGAACTTTTGAACCTCTCGGAAGTTACGGTACGAACCCATTTGAAGAATGCGCGCGAAAAATTGAGAGCCCCGACCCGAGAATCCGCACTGGTCCGTGCGATGCAACTTGGCCTGATCAATCCGCCGGGCTATCGGAATCGATAGGTGGCACGCCGGCTACGTTCCGGTAAAATGTTGGTGTCTTTGGAAAAAACTGTGAGTGGTGGAGGCCGAAGACTTGTTTGAACAAGTGTATTTTTAGATTTCAGGCGCAGCGCTTTGTGTGGCTGCGCCTTATTCTTTTGGACTAAGGCTTTACTCAAAACGCCTCTGGCTGCGCCTCGCGGGCCATGTGATCCAAAACTGCGTTGACGAATTTCGGTTCTTTACCTTCCGGGAAGAACGCGCGCGCCACATCAACGAACTCGGTGATGACGACCTTTGGTGGCGTATCGCCTTGGGTCAGTTCGGCCCCGGCTGCACGGAAGGTGGCGCGCAGGGTCGGGTCAATGCGCGCGATGGGCCATTTGGCGACCAAAGCGCGGTCGGTCATCTGGTCAATCGGTGCCTGATAATTCACCGCGTCTTCAACCAACTTGCGGAACACGCGGATATCGCCGTCCAGCATTTCCTCACCCTCATAGACAGCGCCAAACCGATGATCCAAAAACTCGTTCACGACTGCTTCCGTCGTTTGGCCCGATTGCTCCATCTGGAACAGCGCCTGCACGGCATAAAGCCGGGCGGCGGATTTCATCAGGCGTTTCTGGTTGGCCGGTTTCGGCGCGTCTGTCTGGGTCATGCTGTCGTGGGTCCGTTGTTGTCGCCCGCCACAAGGATGGACTCGGACGGCGGCTTGAACCCGACGCCCTTTTTGGAAGAGCCCCACTTACGGCTGAGTGCGATCAGATGCAAGGCCGCAGCGGCCGCACCACCACCTTTATTCATCTTTTTAGGATTTGCGCGGACTTCGGCCTGATCGTCATTTTCGACCGTCAGGATGCCATTCCCAATAAGAAGACCCTGCAGACCCATCAACTGGATCGCCCGGCTCGAGTCGTTGCACACCGTTTCATAGTGCGTGGTCTCGCCACGAATGACACAGCCCAGCGCCACGTAGCCATCATAGTTGCACTGGCGATCTGCCATGGCGATGGCGGTCGGGATTTCAAGCGCGCCCGGAACCTCAACAACTTCGCAGGTACCGCCAGCGGCTTCGATCTCGGCCATGGCACCAGTAACCAGATTGTCGGCAATGGCGCGATAGAACGGGGCCACCACGATCAAGAGTTTCACAGGCTTGTCGAATGTCGGCGTTGGCAGTACGCCATGTTTGTCTTGTTCAGCCACGATCAATCATCCTTGAGAATGGAACGGGTTCCGACGATGGAGATTCCAAACGCGTCGAGACCCAGATATTTCGTTTCCGGTGTATCGGTCAGCAACACCAGTTCCTGGATACCCAACTTGGACAGGATCTGCGCCCCTAGACCGGTTTGCTTGATGGTGCGCGGGCCTTCGTCATCGGTTGCGTATAGCGCGTTGCGCGGTTCACGAAACAGGCAAACCACGCCGCGTCCTTCGGCGGCGATCTTTTCCATAGCACGCGGCAGTTCCTGCGGCGATTTTGGACCCAGGCCCAGAACATCAGGCGCTTCATGCAGTGCATGGGTTCGTGTCAAAACCGGCTCGGGCGTGGTGATGTCACCCTTGATCATGACGACATGTTCGATGCCATGTGTCTGATCTGTGAACAGGCGCATTTCCCATTCGCCGCCATATTCTGACGCCACCGTCCTGCGCGAGGTTTCGACAACCAGATTGTCGTTGCGCGAGCGATACGTGATCAGGTCGCTGATCGTGCCGATCTTCATGTCATGTTCTTTGGCGAACGCGACCAGATCAGGCAGGCGCGCCATGGTGCCGTCGGGCTTCATGATCTCGCAAATCACCCCTGAGGGGTTCAACCCGGCAAGCCGAGAGATATCGACCGCCGCCTCTGTATGACCGGCGCGCACCAGCACCCCGCCCCGTTTGGCGCGCAGCGGAAAGATATGACCCGGTGTCGCGATATGCGCCATCGTGTTCTGTTCGTTGATTGCTGTTTCAACGGTCAGCGCGCGATCTGCTGCCGAGATGCCGGTTGACACGCCTTCGCGCGCCTCGATGGAAACGGTAAACGCGGTTTCATGACGGGATGAGTTGTTCACAGCCATCATCGGCAGGCCAAGGGCGTCGACGCGCTCTGCCGTCATCGGCAGGCAGATCAACCCGCGCCCATGGGTGGCCATAAAGTTGATCGCCTCGGCATCCGCAAACTCGGCCGCGATGACCAGATCACCCTCGTTCTCGCGATCTTCATGATCGACCAGGATATACATCCGGCCCTTGCGCGCCTCTTCGATGATATCTTCGATCGGGCTGATCGCGTCGCGCAGCTGGGCCTCGACGGGACCGGGGGTTTCAAAGCTCATGGGGCAGCCTTTCACAAGAGCGTGTCTGGACGGCTGGATAGACCACAAAGCGCTCAAATACCAGAGCGCTTGCGGCCACGGATCGTCAAAACGCGGCGTCGAAACCGTTGGGTCAGGACATCTCGGCCAAACGGGCGACGTACCGCGCCAACGTGTCAATCTCGAGGTTCACCTGATCACCGACCGAGACATCGCCCCATGTTGTCACCTCTTTGGTGTGGGGGATGAAATTGATCCCGAAATCGCAACCGTCGACATCATTTACCGTCAGCGAGGTTCCGTTCAGCGCAACTGATCCTTTAGGCGCGACAAAGCGGGCCAATTCCTTGGGCGCGCGCAACGTTACTCGGGTGCTGTCGCCTTCGTCCTGCAGGGCAACAACCTCGGCCACGCCGTCGATATGGCCGGAAACGATGTGCCCCCCCAGTTCGTCCCCAACCTTGAGGGCGCGTTCAAGGTTCACGCGTTTGCCAACTTGCCATGTGTTCAGATTGGTTTTCGACACCGTCTCGGCGCTGATCTGCACATCGTACCAATCATCCCCAAGGGCAATCACAGTCAGACAGACGCCGTCACTGGCGATGGATGCGCCAATATCAATACCCACAGTGTCATAGCCCGTTTTGATCCGGGCACGCAGATCCCCTTGCTGGTCCAACTCGGTAACAATTCCGATATCGGTGACGATCCCTGTGAACATTGCTTTCACCCTTAGCTTATAACCTGTGCGTATGTGTAACCGCCGAGGTAAGCCCAAGAAACGCTGCGGGCAAGCCCTGCCTTGCCCGGATTGATGTATACAGGCATAATTTTGGTACCAAACGATAAAGAGCAGTCCCGGATGCATCCACTCACCTCGCGCTCGCATCGCCGTGTATTCCTGTTTTTGCAGGGACCGCATGGCCCTTTCTTTAGCGCACTGGCACGCGCTTTGCGCGCCGCCGGGGCTGATGTTTTGCGCGTGGGGTTTAATGCGGGCGATCAGGCGTTCTGGTTTGACCGCAGCACCTACATCCCGTTTTTGGACAATTCCGAGCAATGGCCCGAAACCCTTAGGGAACTGATCCGGTCACAGTCGGTCACAGATATCGTCCTATACGGCGACACCCGTCCGGTTCATGCCAATGCTGTGGATATTGCGCGCGAAATGGGAGTGACTGTCCATGTTTTCGAAGAGGGGTATCTGCGCCCGTGGTGGGTCACTTACGAACGGAACGGATCAAATGGACACTCACGACTGATGTCTTTGGACGTCGCGCAGATGCAGGATGCGCTTGACCAGTCCGAGGCGCTGGTTCCACCGCCACCATCCCATTGGGGCGATATGCGGCAACACATATTCTACGGCGCGCTTTATCACTGGTTTGTCCTGTTCCTTAACCGGAGGTACTCCAACTTCAAGACGCACCGGGAATTGCCTGTTTCAAAAGAGTTTCGCCTGTACTTCAAACGACTTGCACTGATGCCTTTCCACAGGATTAGGCGTCGCTGGGCCACCATGCGCGTTCGGCAAAACGGTGCACCCTATCACTTGGCCCTGTTGCAACTGGGTCATGACAGTTCGGTGCAGGCCCATTCAAACTATACCTGCATGTCGGATTTTCTGAAGCATGTCATATCAGGTTTCGCCAAAGGCGCTCCGGCCCATCACCTTCTGGTTCTGAAGGAACATCCGCTCGAAAACCACCGCGAGCCGCTGCGCCGCAAGGCGCGCGAAATAGCCCGCGCGCACCAAGTGGCGGATCGCGTGCACTACGTTCCCGGCGGCAAACTGGCCGGATTGCTGGATGACGCGAACACAGCAGTGACGATCAATTCCACAGCCGGTCAACAAGTTTTGTGGCGCGGAATCCCGTTGCGCAGTTTTGGAAAGTCCGTCTACGACAAACCCGAGTTTGTCTCGCAACAACCCATTGCCCAGTTCTTTGCCGACCCGGACGTACCAGACCACGAATCCTACCAAGCTTACCGGAAATTTCTATTGAAAACCAGCCAGTTACCCGGCGGCTTTTATTCGCTGCGTGGGCGACGGCAACTGCTGCGCCGCGCCACCGACATGCTGCTGCAGGCGCATGACCCCTATCAGTCCGTTCTGTCCGACAACGAGGCGTCGACGCCACAGTTGAAACTCGTCGATTAAGCCGGGTTGGTTGGTGCTGGATGTTGGACCCCGAACAAGTTAACTTGACGCAAACAAAAGACGACTGAGGATAATCGGCAGTGCAGTGCTTTCCAATTCGCTGGGTGCGAGGGGCCGCCCTTGTGGCTGTATGTGGCGTACTGGCCGCGTGCCAGCTCCCTAAATCTGGCCCCAACAAATCCGAGATTCTGGCCGGTTCAGTGGAAAATGGTGGCAATGCCTTCGTCGTTGAGGTGGATGACAGAATCGCGCGAGCGACATCAAAAATCCCCCAATTCGGTTTTTCGTCCTCCTTCACCAGCGCGCAGAGCCTGACGGCGGATACCGTTCGCCCTGGCGACGTGTTGGGATTGACGATCTGGGAAAATGTCGATGATGGTCTGCTGTCAGGTGACGTCAGCTCTGCCACATCACTCAATGAGGTTCAGGTTGACGCCGATGGCTTCATCTTTGTGCCCTATGCAGGGCGTGTGCGCGCCTCTGGAAACACGCCCGAGCAACTGCGTCAAATAATTACTGAAAAATTGCAGGATCAGACGCCTGACCCTCAAGTTGAAGTCCGCCGGGCTGCGGGAGATGGTGCGACCGTTTCACTAACAGGAAGCATTGGGTCGGCGGGGATCTATCCAATTGAACTTCCTACCCGTACCCTCTCAGGCATGCTGTCACGTGCGGGTGGCGTATCCGTTGGTTCCGACATAGCGCTTGTGACGCTGCTCAGGGGCAACCAAAAAGGGACAGTCTGGTACGACGATCTGTTCAGCAACCCCAAGCTGGATGTCGCACTGCGTGGCGGGGATCGCATTCTGGTTGAAGCCGACAGCCGGTCGTACATTGCACTTGGCGCAACCGGTGGTCAGTCTCGGGTTGCATTTGACACTCAGGACCTTTCGGCGCTCGAAGCCTTGGCGCAGGTTGGCGGATTGCTGCCCCTGTCCTCGGATCCGACCGGCATTTTCGTGTTGCGAAAGGAACGTCAGGACATTGCTCGTTCAGTGATGGGGCGTTCGGACCTGCAGGGCGATCAGCGCATGATTTACCTGCTGAACCTGACGGCCCCCAACGGGCTTTTCATTGCACGGGATTTCGTGATCCGTGACGATGACACAATCTATGTGACCGAAGCACCATATGCGCAGTGGACAAAGTCTATTTCCCTGATCTCCGGCGGCCTTACTCCGCTGGCCAATGTCGCCACGCTGACAGGCAACTGATGTCGCCTGAAACAACAGCCGGGTCTGAACGTACCCGGCTGCTTGTCTACAATGGTGGTTTCCTGACATCCCGCCGAATTCGCCGAATATTGTCCCTGTCCGGTTACGACATCCGGATTGGCCTGCCAAAAGGCGGTGATGCCGTCGGGGTTTGGGGCAATAGCCCGACGGCCCATCGCGGCCTTGCTGTCGCGGATCGGCACAATGCCCCGGTGCTGCGCGTTGAAGACGCCTTTCTTCGGTCTTTGCATCCAGGCCGCAGCGGAGAGCCGCCTCTTGGCCTGTTGCTTGATCGGTCCGGACTGCATTTCGACGCGGCCCAGACGTCCGATCTGGAAACATTATTGGCCACTCATCCGTTGGATAACACCGCCCTGCTAAACCGCGCACGAGGCGGGATCGAACGGATGCGCGAGCTGCATCTTAGCAAATACTCGGCCTTTGATCTGACCGCTCCGCCCCCTGACCCTGGCTATGTACTGGTGGTTGATCAGGTCCGCGACGACGCGGCTGTGACGGCCAGCGCCGGGGATGAGGCCCGGTTTCGCGAAATGCTGGTCATGGCGCAGGAAGAGAATCCCGGCGCCAAAGTTCTGATCAAGACACATCCCGACACCATCGCCGGGCATCGTTCAGGTTATTTCTCCACCGCTGACCAATCCGATCGCGTCTCGGTCATCAGCACACCGGTCAGCCCGTGGTCTTTGTTGGAAGGTGCGGTTGGCGTTTACACCCTATCCTCACAGATTGGGTTCGAGGCAATTTTGGCCGGGCATAAACCGCGTGTTTTCGGCCAGCCCTTCTATGCAGGCTGGGGGCTGACGCAGGATGAAGCACACCTGCCACGCCGCCAACTCAACCTGACGCGCGCGCAATTGTTCGCTGCAGCGATGATCCTCTATCCGACCTGGTACGATCCATACCGGGACCAGCTGTGCGAGCTGGAAACCGTTCTGGACACGCTGGAGGCGAGAACCCGCGCCTGGCGGCAGGATCACAAGGGCTGGACGGCCTCGGGTATGCGCCTGTGGAAACGCAAACACCTGCAACGGATGTTTGGGCGCGAGAAAACGGTCCTCTTCACTGACGATCGACCAGCGCAATCAGATCGCCCTCACATGGTCTGGGCAAGTAAAGCCAAGGGCACGGAAAGTGCCGTCCGGGTCGAAGATGGATTTCTGCGCTCGCGCGGGCTGGGCGCAGATCTTGTTCCTCCCCTGTCATTGGCAACGGACAATCAGGGGATTTACTACGACCCGACGCATCCCAGCCAACTGGAAGGGTTTATTGCCGCCCGGGAAACTCTGCGGCTAGATCAGGAATTGCGTGTCGAAAGGTTGATCGCTCAAATCGTGTCCGCCCAAATCACCAAGTACAACACAGGGGTCGGCGCACCGGATTTGCCAGTTGGGCATCGCATACTGGTGCCCGGTCAGGTCGAAGACGATGCTTCAATCCAGTTGGGCACCAGCACTGTTCGCACAAATACCGATCTGTTACGCGTCGTGCGCGAGGCTAACCCAAACGCCATTCTGGTCTACAAACCGCACCCCGATGTCGAAGCGGGCCTGCGCGATGGGGCAATCGAGGCCGCAGACCTCGCCGATGTCATCGCCACCCATTGCGACCCGGCAGCTCTGCTGCCGCAGGTCCAAGAAGTCTGGACCATGACCTCATTGCTGGGGTTTGAGGCTTTGATGCGCGGTGTCAGTGTTACCACCCTGGGCGCGCCTTTCTATGCGGGTTGGGGGCTGACAAACGATTTGGGAACCGTCCCAGTCCGCAGGGGCGCTCGACCACCGGTTTTAGGTTTGGTCCACGCGGCGCTGATCGACTATCCCCGGTACTTGGACCCTGTGACAGGTGAGCCCTGTCCCGTAGAAGTTGCGGTTGAACGGCTGTCACAAGGTGCTGCACCCGCAGGCGGTCCACTGCTTCGAGTTCTATCAAAACTACAAGGCGCATTCGCGACCCATGCACATATCTGGCGTCGTTAACGCAGCACCCGCGCCCAACGGTGCATGATGTCCGGCCCGATGACCTGGGTCTCGATCAACTCAAAACGCGGGGCATTGTCCAACTTGTCCAGCCCCAGCGTACCGATGGCTGACAACCCTTCGGCACCGATTGCAAGCCCGGCGGTGAACCCGACCAATTCATCGACCATATCCGCGGCAAGTAACGACGCGGCCAAAGCCGCTCCGCCCTCGCAGAACACGCGGGTCAGACCTGCTTTACCCAACCGCTGCAACAAGTCCGCTGCATCGATCTGGTGGTCGTCCAGCGCGCAGGGCAGCAAGCGCGCGCCCAGCCCTTCCCACGCGCGGGCACGCTCGGCATCCGGGGATGGGCCATGACATAGCCAAACGGGAACCTCTGCTGCAGTGCGTGCCAGCTGCCCCAATAAGGGAATGTCCAAATGGCGCGAGACCACAATTCGCACAGGCTGAGCGTCGACCCCAATATCCCGAACGGTCAGGGATGGGTCATCGGCGCGCGCGGTTCCCGCCCCGACCATCACCGCATCATGACGCGCACGCATGGCATGCACCGCACGCCGCGCCTTTGGGCCGGTGATCCATTGGCTATGCCCCGTCGCGGTGGCAATGCGCCCGTCAAAACTGCTGGCCAGTTTCAGGGTGACGAAAGGGCGCCCCTGTTCGGTTTTCAGGAAGAACCCCGCAAGATCCTGGGCTGCTTGGTCGGCCAGAACACCGGTGACAACTTCGATCCCCGCCTCGCGCAGCATGGCAAAGCCCTGCCCCGCAACACGCGGATCGCTGTCTTCGATGGCCGCGACAACACGGGCCACACCGGCAGCAATCAGGCCCTCGGCGCATGGGGGTGTTTTGCCGTGGTGGGCGCAGGGTTCAAGCGTGACATAGGCCGTTGCACCCCGCGCCGCGTCTCCGGCCTGTGCCAGCGCTTGGGGTTCGGCGTGTGGGCGGCCACCCGGCTGGGTCCAGCCGCGCCCCATAATGCGCTCATCACGCACGATCACGCAACCGACGGCTGGGTTTGGCCAGCACGTTCCTTGACCGCGCCGCCCCAAAGACAGGGCAAGCGCCATATATCGCTTATCTGTTTCGCTCACTCGTCCGTCGAAGGCTGCGGCGGGCGCAGTTCGTGGACAAACTCCTCGAAGTCATCGGCCGCCTGGAAATTCTTGTATACGCTCGCAAAGCGAACATAGGCGACGGTGTCGATCCGCGCCAGAGCTTCCATGACGATCTCGCCAATTTTGCTGGACGGGATGTCGGTCTCACCCATGCTTTCCAGACGACGCACAATTCCAGAAATCATCTGGTCAATACGTTCCGGATCAATCGGGCGTTTCTGCATCGAAATGCGGATCGAACGCTCCAACTTGTCCCGATCGAAGTCTTCGCGTTTGCCGTTGGTTTTGATGACCACCAAGTCACGCAGTTGGACACGTTCGTAGGTCGTAAAACGTCCGCCGCAAGCAGGGCAGAACCGGCGTCTGCGGATCGCAACGTGATCCTCTGCCGGGCGTGAATCTTTGACTTGAGTATCGATATTTCCGCAAAACGGGCAGCGCATCCACCGTCTCCTCGTCCCTGGTTCCGCCTCTTTTTGTAAGCACTACGACTTACTTATCCACAACTATAGGGTAGCCGCTAGGATTTGGGTAGTCGGAAATTTCCACCGCAACATAAAGGGGTCAGGCGAAGTGCGCAGCGACCTTTCGCACATGCGCTGCGGTGCGGTGTTCAAACAGGTAAATGCCCTGCCATGTTCCCAGCACCGGTTGCCCCGCGGACACGGGAACAGAAAGCGAAACAGGCAAGAGAGCCGCCTTGATATGGGCGGGCATGTCGTCTGGGCCTTCGTAGGTATGGCGCAGATAGGCCATAGCGGGGTTGTCGGACGGCGGCACCAAACGTTCAAAAAATGCGTGCAGATCTGTTTGCACCTCAGGATCAGCATTTTCCTGAATGGTCAGCGAACAGGACGTATGTCGTACGAAAAGCGTAAGTAATCCATCGCCTGAGACCGAGTTAAGCCAGTTGCGCACGTCCCGGGTAAATTCGTACAACCCTGGTCCGTTCGTCGAAATAATAAACTCGTTCTGCATATGGCGATCAGTCCTCGATCAGTCGCGGAACGGGCGGATGTTGCAACGTCCGTTTGCCCCCTGAACCGACATGCTTTCGCCAGCCTTAAAGCCGACCGAGATCGAGCTGCTTTGCTGGGCAACGTTTGTAGGTTGCTGCAGCGAGAATTGAACGGCTGTGCGGCGACCCGTCGCTTCGCTGGGGCCATAGCCGCGCCAGACGTAAATTCGCTGCTGCCAACCGGCACCCAAAGTTCGACGCGCATAGTCCGCAGCCGCGCACCAATACCCATCCACATCCTGTCGTGCCCGCGGGATCACTTCGAACACAATGTTGTTGACTGAAACCGTCTGATACCCGTTTCGTGCGGCCGAAGCCGACGACACTGGCACGGTCAGCAAGATCGCGGCGGAAACCGCCAAAGTCATAACCTTTTTCATAATCATACTCTCATTCGCTTCGAGGTAATTTTTCAAATAGTATACATTCTTACCGGGCAAAGCTGGTTCACAATCATTTCAGTTCAAGCTGGCCAGCGCGTGATCGTACGTAAGCCAGCCCTTGTACCGGATCAAGTCCCCGAAAAAGGGCATTCGGGCCGCAACATCAAACCGGAATCGTCCGTCATCATCCTGCCATTCCACGGTCTTTGATTGCGGCAGAAGCACCTTTGCGAAAGGTACTCGCAGCATGCTGAGGCGCAGGATCTGGATCTCTAACCGCTCGTTCGCAACAACCGGTTTCAGCCAAACGCAAACCTGTCCAAACTGCTCGCGGACGCATCCCATGTCCTGGTCCAAAGTCAGCTGCGATCGGGTGATGTGACCATCGAAATCGCGCGTCCAGATCCAGGCGCTCCCTTCTTTCTCGACGCCGAGCCGCACCGGGATATCGTCGCCCCCAAACGGCATACCGGCAAAGCGCAACGCGAGTTTGGCCAGCCATCCCCTGCCCGGCGTGACCGAACATCGCCCGGAATAAAACCCGCCCGTACTATGCAATGCCTGCAACGCTTTGGGCAGGCTTGTTCCCATCGGCAACGTTTGCAAAAAAGGATCAGGCTGCACTCAGAACCCCTCGGGCAGGAAACGAGCCCGCAGAGCTTTGTCCGGGACCATGCAGGTCGGTGAACGTCCAAAGATGGCATACCGGTTTCTGGCGATCGCGTAGTACAGTGGGTCTTTGATGATACTTGGAAAGTATTTGCAGATCGAAAGAGCACGCCAGAACCCTGGCAGCTTGTGCATCGCGGCAGCGAAAGCATCCAACCGTTGATGCACCACGCCATCGGTCACAACGAGATTGGTTTCAAAATCCCGGGTCGGCAGTCCAAGTTCTTTGTATAGCCTTTGTCCCAAAGGCGATTGCGCGGTGGCAAATTTGAACCGCTGCGCCTTGTCCCGGGCAACCATGAAACGAAAAAACCCCGAGCACAGAGCGCATTCGCCGTCAAAGACGATGAAATCCTGACCATCCGCCGCATCTGTTGCCAGTTTGGTCATGCCAGTTACGCTCGCTATCCCGTTTTGACGCACATTCGCATCACTGCGCATTTCGGGCAATGCGACACTGGGCCATCTTTGCGAATTGATATGTGTCGGGGAGCCGCGGGTCATCTGCGCGACAAGTTTCCTGGGCTCTGACCTCATCCCCACAAGGCTTAACCCGACAGCACGCGGAAAATACGTATGACACCCACTGTAGGCTTGCGAAATTCTGCCATTGTTATTTGAATAGATGACAGCGGCCGAAACAAAGGCCGCGAAATGAAATACGCTGCTAACTCGGGTTTGAACATGGACGTCGATATTGCCCGCATTCAAGTGTTGTCCAAAACACTAGATCAAAGGGCAGAAGATCCTTCGATTGGTGATCGCGTGCTGGCCAAATCCGGTCTGAGCCGCAGCGACATTGCGCCACCTGCAACAGCCTATAGCGCGCACAAAGAGGCGTTGTTTGTCCGCTACGCCTGCGACGCGCTGAATGACATCACCTTTTCGGCCAGTGCTGGGCTTGGCTTCAGGTCGTCCTCCAGCCTGACGGCGTATATCAGTAAATACTCGCGTGATCTGAAGCAGGTGATCGAAAACTCGTCGCGATTTCACGGGATGATAGACCCGGCGTTATACTTCAGTCTGCGCGTTTCTGGAAATTTTGCTTCAATCGAAGCCGACTGGAAGGATGCCAGTTTTGCCCGATATCACCGTCGTACCGAATTTTTGATTTTCGCGGCCCTCGCCCGCATTCGCTCGTTAACGCAGACAAGTTTCTTTCCCATAGAAATCCGCTTTCAGCACGAGGTCGGCGAAGCCGGAAAAGAGTTTCAGAAACTAGCGGGCTTTCCTGTGTCCTTTGGTGCAGAGCGGTTGGAAATAATACTGACGCTGTCCTCATTGGATCTGCCGGTGCCGACATATGACCCCTCTCTGCGCGAGCATCTTCTGTCATATGGCGATAGGGTTCAGGCCGAAAGTGACCAGCCCGCGCAAAAACTCAGGGCGCAAGTCGAGGGGTTGATCACCCGGTCTATGCCCGGCGCGATTATTCAAGCGGACGACGCAGCCTCGAACCTTGGGATGAGCCCGCGCACCTTTGCCAGGCGGTTGAATGATGAAGGCACAAGCTATCGTGAGATTGTCGAAGACTTGAGGTGCGATCTGGCGCAGACTTTTATCACCAACGGGATGCCCTTGTCGGAAATCGCCTATTCGCTGGGTTATGCGGATCAACCTGCGTTTTCTACGGCCTTCAAACGCTGGACCGGTCAGGCACCCAGCACGTTCCGCACTCGGTTGGGACCGTAACACGGAAAGGGTGGCCGGGGGTCGTCAGCGGCACAGCCTCGCCCCGGCCTGTCCCATGAGTGGACAAGGCAGAAATAGGGGCCACATCGCCGCATGACTTGTGAGTTCTCGCCAATTTGAGGTTTGAACCGGTCACCGTGATCAACGCGTGAACGGATAAGAAAAAGGCGCCTCGGTTGAGGCGCCTTTTCGATTACTGATCCAGGAAGGACCGCAGTTTGCGCGATCGGCTTGGATGTTTCAGTTTCCGCAGTGCTTTCGCCTCGATCTGACGAATACGTTCGCGGGTCACGCTGAATTGCTGGCCAACTTCTTCCAGAGTGTGGTCCGTGTTCATACCGATGCCAAAGCGCATCCGCAGAACACGTTCCTCACGCGGTGTAAGCGACGCCAGAACCCGGGTGGTCGTTTCCTTGAGGTTTTCCTGAATGGCGCTGTCTAAAGGCAGCACGGCATTCTTATCCTCGATGAAATCGCCCAGTTGGCTGTCTTCCTCGTCGCCAATCGGCGTTTCAAGGCTGATCGGTTCCTTGGCGATCTTCATCACCTTGCGAACCTTCTCCAGCGGCATCTGCAGCTTTTCGGCCAGTTCTTCCGGCGTCGGCTCACGTCCGATTTCGTGCAGCATCTGACGACCGGTCCGGACCAGCTTGTTGATCGTTTCGATCATGTGCACCGGAATACGGATCGTACGGGCCTGATCCGCGATGGAACGCGTGATCGCCTGACGGATCCACCAGGTCGCATAGGTCGAGAACTTGTACCCGCGGCGGTATTCGAACTTGTCCACCGCCTTCATCAGGCCAATGTTACCTTCCTGAATAAGATCAAGGAATTGCAGGCCACGGTTCGTGTACTTTTTGGCAATCGAGATCACCAAGCGCAGGTTGGCTTCGACCATTTCTTTCTTGGCCTGACGCGCCTCTTTCTCACCCTTTTGAACCTGCTGCACGATGCGGCGGAATTCAGGGATGTCCAAGCCGACATACTGACCGACCTGAGCCATATCGTTGCGCAGTTCCTCGACCTTGGCGGTCGAACGTTCGATGAACATCTGCCAACCCCGGCCCGGCTTTTCTGCCATCTCGGTCAGCCAGTTCGGGTCCAGTTCGCGCCCACGATAGGCGTCGATAAACTCACGACGGTTGATGCGCGCCTGATCCGCCAGTTTCACCATCGAGCTGTCCAGAGACATGATGCGACGGTTAATGCCGTACAGCTGGTCAATCAGCGCTTCAATACGGTTGTTGTGCAGATGCAGACCGTTCACCAGTTCTACGATCTCAGACCGCAGCTGTTGATAGGTCGCCTCTTGTTTTTCCGAGAACGTGTCGTCTTCGTTCAGGGTCGCCGAGATCCGGCTATCCTGCATTTCCGACAGCATCGAGAAGTCAGTCGAGATCCGTTCCAGCGTAGTCAGAACCTGATCTTTCAGCGCGGCTTCCATCGCGGCCAACGACATGTTGGCCTGCTCATCATCGTCATCGTCGTCGTCATTGTTCAGCGGGTTGCCGTCGGCATCCAGCTCGGGGCCGGTATCCTTGGCGGGTTTTGCCGCCTGAACCGCAGACGTGTCGACAACCGGCTCTTCGACATCCCCGTCTTCATCCAACTGGTTGCCAAACGTGGCCTCCAGATCGATGACATCGCGCAACAGAATGTCTTCGGACAACAATTCGTCGTGCCAGATGGTGATCGCCTGGAAGGTCAGCGGGCTTTCGCACAGACCGGCAATCATGGTGTTGCGACCGGCTTCGATCCGCTTGGCGATGGCAATCTCGCCTTCGCGGCTCAGCAGTTCGACGCTGCCCATCTCGCGCAAATACATGCGGACCGGGTCATCTGTGCGATCCAGCTTTTCAGCACCAGCACCCGCCAGCGCAACCTCTCGGTTGCTTTCTGCAGCAACCAGTTCGGTCGAGCCTTTGTTCTCTTCTTCCTCGGCCTCTTCATCTTCGATGATGTTGATGCCCATCTCGGACAGCATCGACATAACGTCTTCGATCTGTTCCGAACTGACCTGATCAGGCGGCAGAACCTGATTGAGCTGGTCGTAGGTGATGTAACCTTTCTCGCGGGCCTCGGCGATCATTTTCTTGACGTTGGCCTGGCTCATGTCCAGCGAGATTTCCTGTTCCTGCTCGTCGGATTTGCGGTCTTCGTTTGTATCCTTGGCGGCCATTCAATGCTCCTGCAGGGATGGGTGATTCGTTTGTACCGAATCATTAGCGCGTAGAAGTGATTCGGCCACCCGTTTACCCGTTTTTCTTTTCCAGTGCCTTACGAAAACACCACTTTAGCGACGTTTCCGTTCAAAATTGATGCCAGACATGATCGCCTGAAACGCGTCTTTCTCGTCGCGGTTGATTCGTGCGCCGTTATCGGCGATGTCAAAAACCGACCTATCCTCGTTCTGACTGCGGCTTGTGCGGTTACGCTCTTCGGCGGCCTGGGCCAGCCGGTATGTCAGCGCTTCATCAGCCAGATCAGACAGTTCCTCTGCAGCTTCGGCAATCTCGGCATCCAATCCCCGGAGCGCTTTGATTTTCGCGAGTTCCTCGGCCAGAGTCATCTCGGCCTTTTCGACGTCGCCTGGTTTGAACACACAAGGGATTACTGCGACATGGCGAAGGGCCAGCAGGTTTTCAAGGATTTCGCCGCCCAAAGTTTCAAAAATGTGGTCTTTCAGATGCTCTGGGTCGTCGATCGCATGTCGAAGGATGGCGGCGCGCAAGGCGGCATGATCGGGATCGTGGCACTCCATCTCTTCAAGTTGATGTTCGAATTGGACCACAACAGTGGGGTTCAGGATGGCGATTGCCAGAATCGCAGCCTCGCGCATCTGGATATCCGCAGTTTCTGAAGACGCCAGAAAAGATGAGCGCGCACCGGGGGTTGCTGGCTGTTTCGGAGGTTGCCACTTGCCGCGTGGCTGCCATTGGCGATTTTGCGGCTGACGTTGCGGGCGGAACAATTGCCAGCGCAGGTCTTTGATCTCTTGCCCGTAATGCGCCCGGATCGAGGGGTCGCGGATCAGTTTGATCTTGTCCCTCAGCGACTTATCCAACGCAGCTTTGCGTTCCGGGCTGTCGAACACCTTGCCCTCTGTCTCACGCTGCCACAGCAGCTTGACCATCGGAATCGCGCCTTCAAGCACTGTTTTCACGGCTGCCGGTCCCTCGGCTCGTAGTAAATCATCGGGATCCTTGCCCTCGGGCATCAGGGCAAAGCGCAGAGATTTCCCGGCCTCTAACAGTGGCAACGCCAGATCAACGGCCCGCATCGCGGCACGCAGGCCGGCCGTGTCGCCATCCAACGCGATGATCGGCTCATCCGAGATGCGCCACAGGAGTTGCAACTGATGTTCGGTGATCGCCGTGCCCAATGGGGCGACCGACGCCCCAAATCCAGCTTCGGCCAGGGCGATCACATCCATGTACCCTTCGGCCACGATCAGAGGTTGCCCTTTGCCTGCGGCCTGACGCGCAGGGCCGTGGTTATAAAGACTGCGCCCCTTGTCGAACAATTCCGTTTCGGGCGAGTTCAGGTATTTCGCATTGTCATTGGGGTCCATTGCCCGACCGCCAAACGCGATGCACCGCCCGCGCGGATCGCGGATAGGGTACATGATCCGATTGCGGAACGTATCATAAGGCTTTTTGCCCTTGTTCGAAGGTTTGGCCAGCCCGGCCCCAAGGATCAGGTCCTCGGCCACGTTCTTTCCGCGCAGGTGATCCCACAACCCTTGCCAGCCATCCGGCGCAAACCCGATCTCCCACCGGTCCAACGCCTGCGCATCCAATCCTCGACGCGTCAGGTAGTCTCGCGCCACGCCCCCTGCCCCGGTCTTGAGTTGCAAGCGGAAGAATTGCGCGGCCTGCTCCATGACGTCGGCCAGTTGCGACCGGCGATCCTGCTTTTCCTGCGCTTTCGGGTCGCGCGCGGGCATGGGCATGCCTGCCTCGCGCGCCAAAATCTCAACAGCTTCGATGAATGAGACATTCTCGGTCTCTTTCACAAAGCTGATCGCATCGCCTTTGGCGTGACAACCAAAGCAGTAATAAAACCCCTTTTGGTCATCTACGTGGAAGGACGCGGTCTTTTCGTGGTGAAACGGGCATGGCGCCCACATGTCCCCCTTGCCCTGATTGGACTTGCGCTGATCCCACATGACTTTGCGCCCGACGACCTGAGACAGGCTTAGGCGGGTGCGCAGTTCATCCAGAAATCCGGGGGGCAGTGACATGGGTCAAACCTGACAGAAACAAGAACGCGCGCCAAGGGTATGGCGCGCGTTTGTCCACAGGGAAATGATGGGGCTGTGGATTATTGCTGCAAACACAGCTCAAGCCAGGCGGCGCCCAGATCCTTTTTGCGCACGTCGCGCATCTTTTGTTCGTAGACCCAAGGCGCGATCAACGGGATGGCAGCATTGTAATTTTCGGGCCAAGTCGGGCTGGTTTCGGCAACTGCCTGGGGCACGTTGCGCTCTTTTACACGGTCCAGCCGTGCCTTCTGGATCGCCGCAACAACGTCTGCCTGATATTGGCAGCTTTGCTCTTTGGTCTCTTCCGCAGCTAATGGGGTAGCCAGCAAAGCGGCTGCAATGGCGATACGCAACATAGAAAACTCCGGTAATCGATTCTGTCGCTGCAGCTTACCTGTCGCAGGCACGGCCCGCCATTACCGTTTTCGGCGTATCTGCCGGGGTTGAGGCCGCCAACCCTGATTGTAGGGGTAGCCTGACAAAGCCAGGCTGCCCCTGATTTCAAACCATCATAGCCCTTTGGCGCGATAGCTTTTGGACACACGGTCGATGGCCACAATATAGGCCGCCGTCCGCAAATCCTCGACATCATCACGGCTGTGCCAGACTTCGCGCATGGATTGATAGGCAATGCGCATCGTGTCATCGAGGCCCGAGCGCACCAGTTCCAACTCGTCCGCACCGCGAAGGTACTTGGCCTTAAAGTCCGGCGACATCGACCAGGCATCGCCTAGGTAACGATCCAGCCGCTCCAACTCGCTGACGATCAGCTCATGCCGCGCCTCTTCTTGACGGCGCTGCATACGGCCAAAGCGAATATGGCTGAGGTTCTTGACCCATTCGAAATAGGAAACCGTCACACCACCCGCGTTTGCGTACATGTCCGGAATGATCACCGTACCCTTCTTGCGCAGAATCTCATCCGCACCGGCAGTCACCGGGCCATTCGCAGCCTCAATGATCAAAGGCGCTTTGATCCGGTCTGCATTAGACAGGTTGATAACCGCTTCCAGAGCAGCCGGGATGAGGATATCGCATTCTTCTTCAAGAACTGCACCACCCTCGGCCGAGTGCGTCGCATCTGGATAGTCACTGACACCGCCATGCTTGACGATCCACTGGCGTACGGATTCCACGTCGATCCCGTCGGGATTATACAGCGCACCATCCCATTCGATGATGCCGACAATTCTGGATCCGTCCTCCTCGCTCAGGAACTTTGCGGCGTGATAGCCCACATTGCCCAGTCCCTGAACAATGATACGTTTCCCATCCAGCTTGCCGGACAACCCTGCCTTTTGCATGTCTTCCGGGTGGCGGAAGAACTCTCGCAGAGCGTATTGGATGCCACGGCCCGTTGCTTCGACCCGGCCGGCGATTCCGCCTGCATTCAGTGGTTTACCGGTCACACAGGCGCGCGCATTGATGTCCGTCGTGTTCATCCGGGCGTATTGGTCCGCCATCCACGCCATCTCACGCTCACCCGTTCCCATGTCGGGAGCGGGTACGTTTTGCGAGGGGTTGATCAGATCGCGCTTGGCCAGCTCATAGGCAAAGCGGCGGGTGATCTGCTCCAACTCGTGCTCTTCGTATTTTCGGGGATCAATGCACAATCCCCCTTTTGATCCGCCAAAGGGCGTTTCGACCAGAGCACACTTATAAGTCATCAGGGCGGCAAGCGCCTCGACCTCGTCCTGGTTCACAGCAAGGGCGTAACGAATACCGCCCTTCACAGGTTCCATATGTTCGGAATGCACCGAGCGGTAACCGGTGAAAGTATGAATATCGCCGCGCAGGCGGACACCAAACCGAACGGTGTAGGTGGCGTTGCAGACCCGGATCTTTTCCTCCAGCCCCGGTGGCAGATCCATAAGGGACGCCGCCCTGTTAAACATCAAATCTACACTTTCGCGAAAGCTTGGTTCATTAATGGCCGTCATGTAATCCTCCGTGCCGACGAACGACGAGCGTTCTGACGTTTTGTCGCACCCATTGCCTAAACGATCAATAATTAAGCAACAATAAAACCCGAAATCGTCATTAAGGCGCTCAGACCGGGCTGAGTCGCGCGCTGGGCTCAACACCTGAATAATTGTCGCCCGACCGAAAACAGAGGCGATAAAGTCGTTCAATTATCTACGGTTCCAGCCCAAAGTTGCCATAACTCTGGCGCTTCCGCCCAATTCACGCCACGATTCGCCGTTAGTTTTCATACGTTAACTTTTCCTTAGCAGCGTCGGATATCTGCTCAGCGAGGACGGCTAGATGAAAATGCGCGTATTTAAGTGCAACGCCAAGAATTATAAGAACGCAGCCGCTGCTGCTCGTCGTTTTTCACGCGACGAGGACGGTGGCGTGTTCACGATCTTTGTGGTTGTTGGGTTTTTGCTCATATTTGCGACAGCAGGTATCGGCGTTGACATTATGAATTTTGAGCGTGACCGAGCGAGCCTTCAAGGAACTCTGGACCGTGCGGTTCTTGCAGCGGCCAATGTCAAACAAAAACTCGCCCCAAAAGATGTAGTCATTTCTTACATTGAGAAATCCGACGTCCGCGGCGATCTTACCGAAGAACCTATCGTTTTTGATGATCCGACCATCGGATCAAGAAAAGTTACCGCAAACGCTAAAGTCGACGTCCCTACACATTTCATGTGGTTTTTTGGGTATCCCACACTGACAGCTTCGGTAACAAGCGTTGCTGAAGAGGCCATTGGGTCGCTCGAAATCGCGTTGGTTCTGGATATTTCCGGCTCAATGGGCGATCCATCCGCAACGGAGGGTAAAACAAAGATACAGGCGCTTCGAGAGGCCGCCGTACAATTCGTGGATACGATCTATCTTGGCGAAGACCCGGACAAGATTTCTATCTCGATCATACCCTACAACAACCAGGTAAACGCTGGCGCGAACCTTTTGGACAACATGCCGGGTGTTACGACAGAACACAGTTATTCCAATTGCGTGGATTTCAAGGACACCGAAATCGAAGACCAATTCAAAGAATCTTGGATTGATCCGAACAAAACACTCAATCGCACAGCGCATTTCGACCGCTCTAACAAAAGTGACCGATACGATCGAGAATCCCACTCCTATTCAGTTTGCACTACCCGAGCCGGCAGTTCCATCACGCCGGTAACCAATATCAAAACTGACCTGCACAAGCAGATAAACGCCATGACTGCGGGCGGAAACACGTCGATTGATATCGGAGTCAAATGGGGTGCCGCACTGCTGGATCCCCAATTCCAGCCGGTCATCAGCAGACTATCAACGCAGAACGCCGACCCGAACGTCGTAGTTGATCCGGAAACGGGAAAAGACGCGGATGGAAACATTCCCCCCAAAGTCGTTCCACCGACCTTTAGCAACCGCCCTCTGGCATATGAGTCCAATGTCAAAAAGATCATGATTGTCATGACAGACGGGCAGAACACCAGCAATTGGATTTTGGACGAGGACTTGCGCGACGGATTATCGGATGTTTGGTACAATCCCAGCACAAGTATTGAAAAGGACTATAGGAACTGTCGCGAGTATTATGACTGGGACGTCGGAGTATGGGTTAAATACGACTGCTGGAGAACATTGACTCGCTCTGGTGAGTACAGTGTTCAAATCTCAGAAAACCCGCCCGAGTTTTTCTATACCCGGAGGGGAACAAGAGGGCACACGGAACCCTTCAACGAAGAAGGTGAATCCGTCCGCCTGACCTACCCGGAACTGTGGAATCGTGTGAACTTGGACTGGAACGCCGAGTATAACTATGCATTCGAATACCAGCGCACTCGAGACTGGTACAACAATGCCTTCACAACGATTGGTAGCGGAACCAAAAACACTAGGGTGAGTGATATTTGCGGTGCGATCAAGGCTAAGAACGTTGATGTCTATGGCATTGCATTCGAAGCACCGGAAGCAGGTGCCACGGTCATCGATAACTGTTCTAGCGGCGACGGCTTCTTTTTCAAAGTCAACGACGGCGGCGGCCTGGGCGACGATAACCTCTCGCTTTCACAAGTTTTTGACTCCATTGCCGTTTCAATCAAACAACTGAGACTGACGCAATGATCCGCAAAGCTCTGGGAAAAGTGATCAGGTTCAAACGAACTGAGGACGGTTCGTTGACCGTCGAGTTCGCCATACTGTTCCCTTTGTACATATTCTTCATTCTAGGCGTCATCGAATACTCGTTGGTCACGATTCAGAAAGCGATGCTGGATCGCTCTATGGATCTGGTCGTGCGCGACATTCGACTTGGGATCAATTTGCCGGATACTGAGCACGATACAATCAAGAATGCCATCTGCGACCATATGGTTGTTATGCACGCATGCTCTGACAACCTGCTTTTGGAGATGATTGTTCAGAATCCGCGTGGCGTTTTGGATTTTCCGGTCGAGCCCACCTGCGTTGACAGAGCGGAAGAGGTTCAACCTGTTACCGTGTTCCAAAACGGCGGATCCAACGCACTGATGATCATGCGCGCCTGTGCAAAGGTCGATCCAGTATTTCCCACGACGGCAATGGGGCGAGCTCTGTCAGGCGAAGATGGTCTGGTCACTCTTACGTCGACGACGACCTTTGTTCAGGAGCCTTAAAATGACGCGTATTGCTTCACGTATCCGTCACTCGCTTGGCACTTTTGCGAGCAACGAAAACGGCAACCTGTCCGTGGAGACGGCTATTATTTTACCTCTCCTCGTATGGACTGTTACACTTACATATACGTACTTTGATGGTTTTCGCGAAAACACCGCCAACCTAAAAGCTGCGTACACAGTAAGTGACTTGATTTCACGTGAAGGTGAGGATGCAATTACCGATAACTATGCGGAATCTATGTATTTGGTATACAACCGTATGGTGACCGACAATTCACCGCTAAAAATGCGTTTGTCGGTAATCCAGTACATCGCTGCAGATGTAGATGCGGGTACAGAAGAGCGCTATAGAATTGAGTGGTCGACAACTTGCGGGTTCGAGGGCAATTGGACCAATGACAACCTCGACCCTTTGGTTGAATTGCTTCCGGAAATGGCGGATTTGGACACTATGATCATTGTCGAAACGTCGAAAGACTACGTTCCATTGCTGAACACCACTTGGCTGGACAGAGATCACACATTCAATAACTTTGTTTTCACGCGTCCGCGTTTTGTTCCAATCGTCAAGGGGAACGTTTCTGATCACTTCTGTCAGCAGGATGTAGAGCCAGTGGGTGTAGCACCTGTATCATGAATTTTGTTTCGGCGGCCGTGGTCAGGCCGCCGATGCCAACACGGCGCCCCAATCGCCACCAGAGTCCCGGTGCCCAGCTGTTTCCTGCGCTTTCCTTTGTCCTCAACAAAAATCCATTTGACGGTTTGAACGCAAACACCCCCTGATCGATGGTCTTGATATCTTCGATACGCGTAATCACCTGCCCCGATCCGGTCCGCAATTCAGTCTCTGTCAGCTCGATCCAGTCGCTGGTGGCTTGCCACATGCGATAGGCTAGCCAGAACGCCGCCACACCAACGACAAGCAAAAAAACAAGCCAGGCCGGTTCCGGTGGCGTGGTCAAAGCGACATAGATGACCAACACACCCACGGTCGACAGCATCCCGACCCCTATCCAGCGCCTGGATGATGAAGGTCGGACCGTGGCCAGAATTTCTTGTTGCATTGACGTCCCCTGCTCTGCTCGGTCCGGGTTTATCCGCTTTGTCCGCCGAAAAACAGAGGGAAGCCGACTATGGAATTGCGCACAGCACCCGTGTTTGCACGCAAATTGACGCATATCGCCAACAGCATACATGATCCCCACAAATTCAGGAGGCCGTCATGTCCCTTAGACCAACATTGGAAACCCGCAAAGCCATGCCAACCATGGAAGGCGCAGGCGTCAAATTGCACCGGGCGTTTGGCTTTCAGGACCCGTCCGAGCTAGACCCGTTCCTGTTGTTCGACGACTTCCGCAATGATCACCCCAAGGATTATCAGGCAGGCTTCCCCTGGCATCCGCATCGCGGCATCGAAACCATCACTTATGTCCTGTCCGGCTCGGTCGAGCATGCGGATTCGCTGGGCAACACCGGCATTTTGGGCGCAGGCGACGTTCAGTGGATGACCGCCGGGTCCGGAATCCTGCATCAGGAAATGCCCAAGGGAAACGGTGCGGGCCAAATGCACGGTTTCCAGCTGTGGGGCAATCTGCCGTCAGATCAAAAGATGACAGCCCCCCGCTATCAGGATGTCCAAAGCAAAGAGATCCCCGAGGTCACTGATGATGACGGCACCACCGTGCGCGTTATTGTTGGTGAGTTCTGGGGCAAAACCGGCCCGGTAGACGGTATTGCCGCCGACCCGCAGTACTTGGATATTCAGGTTCCGGCCGGTGTGAGAAAGACCTTTCGCATCGACACCTACCGCCGGGCGTTTGCCTATGTGTTCCAAGGACAGGCGGCCTTTGCCGATGCATCACAACCTACCGGCGTGCTTTTGGAAAAAGAAGTCGCGGGACAAGAGGTTAACATCCGTGATCTGTCCGGTGACCGCACTCTGGTTCGGTTTGGCACCGGTGATGAGGTCACGGTTCAAGCTGGTCCGGAAGGTGTCCGGTTTCTGTTGATCTCCGGCGCGCCCATTGATGAGCCTGTCGCATGGCATGGTCCAATTGTCATGAACACGCGTGCCGAACTGGAACTGGCGTTCAAAGAACTCCGCAATGGCACATTCATCCGCGCCGCGCACTGATTAAACAAAGTTGGTCAGGCGGTTACGGCGCGTCTGACCATATCCCAATAAACCTGCTCTACTTCGTCCAGCGACAAGCGTCCGCCTGCACGATACCAGGTCATCACACCGTTCAGCATCGCGATCACGGCCAAGGTCGCGATTTTGGTATCGGCAACCGAGAAGAGCCCAGACTTCTGCCCATCCTGCAAGATGGCTTCAAGCGAATCCTCATAAGCCCGGCGCAGGCCTTCTATTTCCGAGAAGTTTTCGGGCGTGAGGTTGCGCAGCTCCATATAGGCAATAAAGACTTCATCCGGTCGCTCCAAATGAAACCGAATGTGAAAGCCGACAAAGCGGCGCAGCGCAGCCTCTGCATCGGCAGGTTTTTCAAGCTCATCGTATGCGGCCAACAGATCCTGCATATGGTCATGCATCAGGCGATAAAGCAGGCTTTGCTTGTCTGGCGTATAGTTATACAGAGCACCCGCTTGTACGCCCACCTCCTTTGCGATCTGGCGCATGGACACGGCTGCATAGCCATGTCGGGCAAACAGCCCCAGCGCTGCTTTTCGAATGCGCGGGCCGGTGATATCGGAATGTGAACCTTGAGTACGTGCCATACCGCCATCGTATATGAACAAGCGTTCATATAGAACCCCGCTTGAACGACCCCAGCAAAAGGTGCATCACAGTCTAAGTCGTTATTGAAAGGGTTCGTTATGAAGCCTCTGCCATTGTTGGTCCTGCTTCTGACTTGCGCTGCCTGCACGGACTTTCCGGAATTGGAAGGACGCGAGCAGCCGAATGTGCGCTCGGCCGCGTATCCGAAGCTGGTCCCACTTCAGGATATTCTTGGCCCGCCCATAGATCCCGTGAACGAAGCGGCCGAGGTTGAAGAAGACCTGACCGCGCGCCGCGAAGCGCTGGCCAAAAGGGCCGAAGCGCTGCAGAACGCGCAAACCAACTGACCTTTAGCGTTTCAACCGACTGTTACCGCTGTCTCGGATTGCGCCTCGGCGCCGAACCCGTTAAGGCACCTTTGAACGGGCAAACAGCCCGAAACCAAGGACATTCGAGCGGAAAGGAACCCACGGGATGACACAGGCGCTGCGGCTGGGAATTGCGGGCTTGGGAACGGTTGGCGTGGGTGTCGTGCGGATCGTGCGCCGCCATGCGGACCTGCTGCAGGCGCGTACAGGTCGTGCGATCGAAATCACAGCTGTTTCTGCACGCGACGCAAACAAAGACCGTGGCGTGAACCTGTCGGAATATGCATGGGAGACTGATCCCGTTGCTTTGGCGCAGCGCGACGATGTCGATATTTTTGTCGAACTTATGGGCGGCGAAAACGGCCCCGCCAAAGCATCTGTCGAGGCCGCGTTGGTCGCCGGCAAGGATGTGGTGACCGCAAACAAGGCTTTGTTGGCCATTCACGGTCAGGAGCTGGCTGAAAAAGCCGAGGACGCAGGCCGTGTAATCCGTTTCGAAGCGGCCGTTGCTGGTGGTATCCCTGTGATCAAATCCCTGACCGAGGGGCTGGCCGGGAACGAGATCACCCGCGTCATGGGCGTGATGAACGGCACCTGCAACTATATCCTGACGCGGATGCAATCGCAGGAGTTGGGGTATAACGCGCTGTTCGAAGAATGTGCCGAGCTGGGCTACCTTGAGGCTGACCCGAACCTGGACGTGGGCGGCATCGACGCGGCGCACAAGCTGGCGCTGTTGTCCTCGATCGCGTTTGGCACCAAACCGAATTTCGACGGCATCCAGATCGAAGGCATCCAGCATATCAGTCTGGATGACATTCATCAGGCAGCCGACATGGGCTATCGTATCAAGTTGCTGGGTGTCGCTCAGCGCTCGGCACGCGGTCTGGAACAGCGGATGCAGCCATGCCTTGTACCCAGCGGCTCGCCCTTGGGTCAGCTGGAAGGCGGCACGAATATGGTCGTCATCGAAGGCGACGCAGTCGATCAGGTCGTCCTGCGCGGCCCCGGTGCGGGCGAGGGTCCAACGGCAAGCGCCGTGATGGGTGACGTCTGCGATCTGGCGCGGGGGTTGCAAATCCCGACCTTTGGCCGCCCAGCAACAACATTGGAAGACGCAAAACCCGCTATTACCGGCCTGCCCGCCCCCTACTATCTGCGCCTCGCGCTGTTCGACAAACCCGGTGCACTGGCCAAAGTGGCCGCCATTCTGGGTGACGCGGGCGTCTCGATCGACCGGATGCGCCAATACGGGCACACCGAAGCCACCGCGCCGGTTCTGATTGTGACCCACAAAACCACGCGGGCCACTTTGGATGTCGCTTTGGAAGGGCTTCGCGCGACCGATGTCGTGTCGGGTGAGCCCGTCGCACTGCGGATTGAAGAGGTTTGACCCTTGCGGCTTGCACAAAACGCAGGCTATGCCCGATGAAACGCCTTTATTGACCTGAGGATACGAAAAATGAGCGCTGCCAAAATCGATTTCAACGACCGCCTGTTGTCTCTGGGCCTTGCACGGGTCGCAGAGCAGGCCGCACTGGCATCGGCCTCGCTGGTCGGACGTGGTGACGAAAAGGCTGCGGATCAGGCGGCTGTAAACGCGATGCGCGAGCAGCTGAACCTGCTGGATATTGCCGGCGTGGTTGTCATCGGCGAAGGCGAGCGTGACGAAGCACCGATGCTGTATATTGGCGAAGAGGTCGGCACTGGAAACGGCCCCGGTGTGGATATCGCACTGGACCCGCTTGAGGGCACGACTCTGACCGCCAAGGACATGCCGAACGCGCTGACCGTGATAGCTATGGGGCCGCGCGGATCAATGCTGCACGCACCCGATGTTTATATGGACAAGCTGGCCATTGGTCCGGGCTTTCCCGAAGGCGTCGTGAACCTCGACATGAGCCCACGCGAGCGTGTTGAAGCGCTGGCCAATGCCAAAGGCTGCAAGCCTGCCGACATCACCGTCTGCATTCTGGAGCGTCCCCGCCACGAAGCGATGATCGCTGAAGTGCGCGAAACCGGCGCCTCGATCCGCCTGATCACCGATGGTGACGTGGCTGGTGTCATGCACTGTGCCGAAAGCGAAGAGACCGGCATCGATATGTACATGGGTCAAGGCGGAGCGCCCGAGGGCGTTCTGGCCGCTGCCGCGCTGAAATGCATGGGTGGACAGATCTTTGGCCGCCTGCTGTTCCGCAATGATGACGAGCGTGGTCGTGCCGCCAAGGCGGGTATCACCGATCTGGACCGTGTTTATTCTCGTGATGAGATGGTGACTGCAGACGTGATCTTTGCCGCAACTGGCGTGACCGGTGGTTCTTTGCTGCCGCGGATCAAACGCCAGCCGGGTTGGGTTGAAACCACCACCCTGTTGATGCGTTCCAAAACCGGGTCGGTGCGCCGCATGTCCTACCGCACGCCAACCTGGCCGCACGACAACGCGTGATGGCTTGCACCTTTGCCTTTGGCATAGGTATCGATAGATACATTGAGGCCGGGTCCGAGAGGGTCCGGCCTTAGCATATGAGAGGCAGGCATGAGCTTTTTAGGGGTTGAGCAGTCACTGACCGGGCGGCGCTGGATCGGACCGGAGGCCGAGGTCGAACGGGCAACAGAAATGCTGGTGCAACAGACTGGCCTGCCTCGTGCAGTGTGTCAGGTTCTGGCGCGGCGCGGAGTGCCCCCCATGGAAGCCGAAAGCTTTCTTGAACCAAAGCTGAAGGAATTGCTACCCGATCCCCGGTCCATGAAGGATATGGAGACCGCCGCAACGCGGTTTTTGGAAGCTGTCCGGAATAAGCAGCGGGTCGCGGTTTTTGCCGATTACGACGTCGATGGGGGCAGTTCGGCGGCTTTGCTACTTGTCTGGCTGCGTCAGATGGGGCTGCAAGCCACGCTGTATGTGCCAGACCGAATTGATGAGGGTTATGGGCCGAACATGCCTGCAATGCAGGAACTGGCGGCCGCGCATGACCTGATTATCTGCGTGGACTGCGGAACGCTCAGCCACGAACCTATCGCGGCGGCAAAAGGCGCGGATGTCATTGTGTTGGACCACCACCTTGGTGGTGAAACGCTGCCGGATTGCGTGGCCGTAGTGAACCCGAACCGGCAGGATGAAAGCGGCGACCTGGGTTATTTCTGCGCCGCTGGCGTAGTGTTTCTGATGCTGATTGAGGCTGGTCGGCAACTGCGTGAGGCTGAGGTTAAGGGTCCCGACCTGATCGGGCTGCTGGATCTTGTGGCATTGGCAACCGTTGCAGACGTGGCC
Source organism: Ruegeria sp. CDSA246 (assembly GCF_059611225.1). Taxonomy (NCBI): domain Bacteria; kingdom Pseudomonadati; phylum Pseudomonadota; class Alphaproteobacteria; order Rhodobacterales; family Roseobacteraceae; genus Ruegeria; species Ruegeria sp. CDSA246. Next base: position 275,568 of record NZ_JBXWPD010000004.1, read on the forward strand.
CCGCTGATTGACGCGAACCGGGCGCTGGTGCGGCAAGGCCTTAAGGTCATGGCACAGAGGCAACGACCAGGATTAGTGGCGCTGTCGGATGTGGCGCGTATGGATTCAGCGCCTACCAGCTATCACCTGGGTTTTCTTCTGGGTCCGCGCGTCAATGCGGGCGGGCGGATTGGTCAAGCGGATCTGGGCGCGCGACTGCTCAGCACGGACTCGATGACCGAAGCCGAAGCGCTTTCTCAAAGATTGGATGAGTTGAACACCGAGCGTCGTGATATCGAAAACGCAGTCCGTGCAGCGGCGCTGGAACAGGCCGAGGAACGTGGGCTGGATGCCCCCTTAGTCTGGGCGGCGGGCGAAGGGTGGCATCCCGGCGTTGTCGGCATCGTGGCATCCCGCCTCAAGGAAAGCGCCAACAGACCCGCCATTGTCATCGGCTTTGATGGTGATGAAGGAAAGGGTTCAGGGCGGTCGGTTTCTGGCGTTGATCTGGGGGCATCAATCCAACGGTTGGCGGCCGAGGGACTCTTGGTTAAAGGCGGCGGGCACAAGATGGCCGCTGGGTTGACCGTTATGCGGGATCAGTTGGAGCTGGCCATGGAACGCCTCAGCGAGTTGTTGGCCAAGCAAGGCGCGGGCAAGGGCGGTCCTGCAGACATGAAGCTAGACGGAGCGCTTATGCCGGGCGCAGCTTCGGTCGATCTGATCGAACAGATAGAAAAAGCCGGTCCTTTCGGGGCCAGCGCCCCTGCCCCGCGCTATGCGTTGCCGGACTTGCAGGTGCGATTTGCCAAGCGCGTGGGGGAATCGCATCTGAAACTGTCGCTGTCCGACGGGGTTGGTGGTGGTCTTGATGCCATTGCCTTTGGAGCCTTTGACGGACCAATGGGTGAAAAGCTGTCCAACCATGGCGGCGCGCGCTTTCATTTCGCCGGACGGCTTGAAGTGAACACATGGGGTGGACGGCAAAGCGTTCAGCTGAGGTTGGAGGACGCGGCAGAGGCAAACTGAGCCCATTTCCGGCCCTGCCAAAAAAGTTTCGCATCCCTGCATTTTTCGGCTTGCGGGGGTCAGAGGTAAACCGTAAAAGGCCCTCCACAAGCCAGCGTGGCCCGTTCGTCTATCGGTTAGGACGCCAGGTTTTCAACCTGGAAAGAGGGGTTCGATTCCCCTACGGGCTACCACTTGTGCTTGTGCCATTGGCAGATGGCCCGTTCGTCTATCGGTTAGGACGCCAGGTTTTCAACCTGGAAAGAGGGGTTCGATTCCCCTACGGGCTACCAC